>QHOJ01000123.1 GCA_003218735.1 Verrucomicrobiota bacterium | reverse complement strand
GAACCGCGGGTTGGCATCGAGTTCATCACCAGCAATGACGCGGGGAAATGGCGACAAGATCCAATTAGTCAGCATCCACTCGCGCTGGGCGCCTATTGGGGACAGGTGACACCATTCGTCTTGCAAACCTCCGCCCAGTTTCGCGCTCCGGTCCCACCGGCATTGAGCAGCGCGGAATACGCGGTCGCGTTTAACGAAGTAAAGGCGCTGGGCGGCGACGGAATCAGCACGCCGACAGCGCGCACCACCGAGGAGACGCAAATCGGCACCTTCTGGGCCTACGATGGAACCCCGAGCCTTTGCGCACCGCCACGTCTGTACAATCAGATCACGATGCACATCGCGGATCAAATGGGGACGAGCGCCAATCCCGTTCAGCTCGCCCGACTCTTGGTCCTGGCAAACGTCGCGATGGCCGATGCTGGCAGCGCCATTTGGGAATCGAAATATTATTATCAATATTGGAGGCCAGTTACTGGGATTCGTGAGGCCGACCTCGGAACGGGACCCACTGGTGCCGGCGACGGCAATGATGCGACTAGCGATGATCTCAATTTTACGCCGCTCGGCGCGCCGGCAAGCAACCTTAATGGCCCCAATTTTACACCGCCCTTTCCAGCTTACCCCTCAGGACACGCCGGCTTCGGCGGTGCTCTTTTCGAAACTCTCCGCAAGTTCTATGGAACCGACAACATCGCGTTCACCTTCATGTCGGACGAATTCAACGGTGTGACACGCGACAACAGCGGGAATGTGCGCCCGATCGTCTCCCGCAGTTTTTCGTCCCTCTCGCAGGCTGCGGAGGAAAATGGTCAGAGCAGGATTTATCTTGGTATTCACTGGTCGTTCGATAAGACACAAGGTATCGCTCAAGGGCGGCGGGTGGCCGACTACGTGTTCGCCAACGCGTTTACTCCGATACCGGCGAAGAAATCGCAGTAGCAAGCGACGCCCCAGACAGCGCAGCGCGCTGCTTTCACCTTTTCATTTCAAAACGACCGTTGCCTTCATCAAGATATTCGGTCGAGCCGACGCGAGAGATTTGAAGCGATTGTTGCCACGTTCCCCGTGGGAAAGTTTTTGTGGCTTCCACCATTTTGGTTTCCGGCTTCAATCCCGCAGTCGCGGGATCGGTGTTGACCATCGCTTCCGACAAAATCCTGCCATCTCCGCCTGAGGCGGACTGTGGTGAAGTGATTCCGAGGATGCGCAGAATCGTTGGCGCCAGATCGACATTGCCGCTGGGTAACTCATCCGTGTAACCGCGGCGAAAATCTGGCCCGGCCGCGATCAAGGTGTTGTGCATATCGAATCGGCTGAGCGTGGCATGGGTCCCCTTCCCCGCGCCGCGTTGCCAATCAGCGTCAATCATTCCCGGAACACCGAACTGATTTTTCGAATCGTTCCAGCGGAAAGCCATCACTATGTCTGGAGCGTGTGGACACTCGATCTTCACTTGATCGAGACCGAACGTCCCTTCCGTAGGTTCTTTCGTGAAAATCACTCCAGCGAAATCTGACTGTTGCAGAAATTCGACAAGACGGCGCGTGACCGGCGCGTCATGGTTCACCACATAAAAAAGGACGGTGCCGCCGTTCCCGACCAGCATGATCTCTCCCGGTTTTGGTTCGTCGCTGAATTCCGTCTTCGCGGTGAAGCCGGCGTCATTTAAGATTTTCCGCAGATCGACTGATCGTTCGATCGTGGAGAAGCCATGATCGGACACGACAAAAACGTCTGTCGTTTCGCGCGCTCCTTGTCGATCCAACGCCGATAGCACCGCGGCGAGATTTTCGTCAGAGGACTTAATCGCAGCGAGCGCCGGTCGCGCGCCGGGTGCTGATCCATGCTGGGTAAGATCGGGGTCGCCCAACCAAAGCAGCGAAAAAACCGGTACACCATCTTTCCACAGAAAGTCAGTAAACGCTTTCGTCGTCCACTTGTCTCCCTCGGTGTGTTGCCCGAACGGCGGAAATGGACCAAGCGCATGAACAATGGGATTAAGTGCATCTCTCGGCCGCGATTCTCCGGCAAAAACCGTAACCGAATTCTTCGCATGGCTTGGATCGACAACCTGTCCTGAGCGCGGCGCAGCGGAGTCGAACGGATGTCGGTCCAGCAAAAGACCCACAGTCTTTGCGGTGGCAATCGCTGTGCGCCTACCCGCGTGTTGCACGATCTCAGCGATTGTCGGAATCGAAATATATTTGCCGCCGGATAATTCATCCCCCTTCTCCACCACTGCTGGAATCTCAACGTCGACTGATTTTCTACTGTTAATTTCCGGGCGGTAATCGTGGTTCGCGATCAAGCCGCTGTGGCCCGGATAAACTCCTGTAGCAATCGCTGTTCCATTTACGTTTGTCGCGCTCGGATACACGGCGTGATGATTGCGAAAAACAACGCCCTCGTTCGCCAGCTTCCACAGTGCCGGCGTATTTTCCTGGCTCACGAAATCCGGGCGCATCCCGTCCCAAACAACAACCACCACATGTCGCTCGGGTTTCGGCACCTCTGCCGCGGATGCGCACAGCGCACAGAGCACGCAAACGATCGACGCTAAGATCGACATCCATCTTTCCGGGAAAACTTGCGTCGCTAAGATCCTCATTTCTTCATCGATGTCGGAAAGATTTTGCGTCGCTGCTGATGAGCAGTAATGATGTGATTCCACTCGCCAGCGCCAACGCAGCTCCGACAAGCATAACGCGCCGAAAACCTTGCACGAACGATTCATTGATTAATCCGTTGATCTTCGAGCGAACGTCGCACTTCTGCGGAGACTTCGAGGTTGGATAAACGTGAGTCGATCGAGCGGTTGAATACGTGAAGCATCACGATACCGAGAGCGGCAATCGCCAGGAGCCCAGCCGCTCGTGAAACAGCATTGTTAATTCCCGAAGCGATGCCCACGCGATTTGCTGGAACCGAATTCATAACGGTGGTGGTCAGCGGCGCAACGCTCAGCGCCATGCCGAAGCCAAGCACAACGATGCCTGGAAAAAAGGCGCTCCAGTAATCAGCCCCAACGCCGGGGACCGCGAGAAGCGCGAACCCCGCTGCTGCAATAATGGGGCCGACGACTAGTGGAAGTTTAGCCCCATAACTCGTCACGAGTCCGCCCGACCAGCGGGAAAGGAGAAACAAGATCAAAATAAAAGGAAGCAACGCAGCACCGGCAGCGGTGGCCGTGTAGCCTTGAACTTGAATCAAATTCATCGGCAGGAAAAAAAGCGTTCCGCCAAGCGCGCCATAAAGAAAAAGCGTCAGCAAATTAGCACCCGCGAAATCATGCGAACGAAAAAGCGTAAGTGGCAACATTGGATTTCGCGTTCGCGCTTCCCAATAGATAAACATTACTAAGGTGAAGCTGCCCGCGACTAGCGCGGTCAACACTGCCGGATGGCCGAAACTCAATCGCGAGGACTCAATCAAACCATAAACGACCAATCCAAGGCCGATTGTTGCGAGCGCCACCCCAAACCAGTCGAGTCGCTTATTACCGCTCGTGTCCCAGCTTTCTGGCACACAGCGAAACGAAAGGAGGAGCACAACCAGGCCAATCGGCAGGTTAATAAAAAACACTGCACGCCATGAAATTCGCTCGATCAACCATCCACCAAGAACGGGACCGATCGCTGCCGTAATCGCGGTGAATCCGGACCAAACGCCGATGGCGTGTCCGCGATCTTTTTCGGTGAATGATGCGCTAATGATGGCGAGACTGCCGGGCACAAGCAGCGCACCACCGGCGCCTTGAACGGCGCGCGCGACAATCAGTTGGCCAATGCTGCCGGCAAGTCCGCACCACAGGGATGCGAAGGCGAAAAGCACGACTCCGATAATGAAGATGCGGCGGCGGCCGTAGTGATCTCCCAGTGAACCGCCCACGAGCAGGAGTGATGCGAGCAGCAGCGAGTAGGCTTCAACGACCCATTGAACATCGACCACCGTGGCGTTGAGGCTCCTTTGCAACGCTGGCAGGGCCACGTTAACGACCGTGCCGTCAATAAACGCCATGCTTGATCCGAGGATCGTTGCCGCGAGAATCCAGGGCCCGGCAGATTTCGCGCAGGGCGCCGCGCCAGCTCCGGCATGAATAAGAGCTTCGTCACAGGGCGATTGAACCAAATTTGCCATCTCGCGTTCGAATTTGCATCACAATGAATGCACATTCCAAGCGTAAAATGTCGAGTCCACGGCAGCCGGCTGCGGCAAGTTGATCCGTCCCGCCAATCTCCTAGCCTCTTCCATGCAGAAAATTGCCCTCCTGCTGTTAGCCGCAGTTCCGCTCAGCTTCGTCTCGGCTGGGGAAGAATTGATCCCAACTGCACCAGGAACGGGTTGGCGATACAAGATGACAGAAGAACCTGGGAAAGGACTCAGGATTCCCAACTCCAAAACTGACGCTACCGGCGCGGTTCGGGTCTCCGTTTTATACCGCATTGCCAACACCGACCTGCTTTCCATCGACGAACACGGGATCGTTTGTCCGGCACGGATTAATTTGGACGGCGAATTGATCAAGCTGAATCCGTCACAAACGATCGTCGCCACGCCTATAAAGCGCGGCGTAAACTGGAATTTTGACGGTCAGATTGGCGAGATGAAAGTGCATCAACATTACGAGGTAGCCGAAGAAAACGACATCGAAGTGCCTGCCGGAGAATTTCACGCGTTCCATATTCACGGGGAACAAACCTCGCCCAGCCGGATGACGATTGACCGCTGGTTCGCGATCGGGACCGGAATCGTCAAGGATGTCACGGCAATGCGCGACTCGCGCGGCGATTTGCTGGAGCGTATTTCGCTTGAGCTGATGGAACAGCCCCAAATTATGGAAAGGCCAGAAGTCAAATCAGCCGGCGCCCCGAAAAAAATCTCAGTCGATCTCGCGAAGCGGCGCCTCGGCGTGGCGACCACGACATTTTCATCGGACACACCGCAGATTTATGCGCGGTGGCGTGGAGATCGTCTGCGGAAAGGCGCAAAAGTGCGCGCGGTCTGGATCGCCGAGAATATTGGCGAAGATTTCCCTCGAGACTACAAGGTGGACGAAGCTACAGCGATCACAGAAGGCCCAGTCGCTCATGGAGCATTCACATTATCGCGGCCTGAAGATGGTTGGGCGCTCGGCGATTATCATGTCGAGTTTTACGTTGACGACGTCTTGGTGAATACCGTGAAGCTGAAGATTGTTAAGTGAATGGGTTTTATGGAGGGACGACCTCCGTCTGGTCCCATTAATTTCATCAGACGGGACAGGGCCTGTCCCTCCAGATGTCATTATTTTTTTGAATCCAAAAATGCCAATCATCCCATCTCATCGGAAAAAGCAAACTCATATGAAAAAGATCACCGCCATATTTTTTGCCGCATGCATCATCGGTGTCGGATGCCATTGGGTCGGAGTTCGCGGCAACGGCCATCTCAGGACAGAACAACGCACGATCAGCGCTTTTGCTACAGTTGACGCCAGCGGCGCGTTCACGATCGAGTGGCGAAATGACGCGCCCGCTCTCAGCATCACGACGGATGAAAATCTTCTCCCCTACATCGACAATCAGGTTTCCGGCGACACACTTCACCTCTACACGCGCGAAAATATTTGGCCGACACACGGAATCAAGGTCGTGATCTCGAGCCCCAGTCGCACCGGAGCAAAGATTAGTGGCGCGGTGAGACTGACCGCGAATCAACTTTCCGGGCCGAGATTCGCTTTTGAATCAACTGGCGCATCGCGGGTAACACTCGATGGAAACATCGACGAACTCCTCGCCGAGATGACAGGCGCGAGCGAATTAACCGCGAACGATCTTCAAACCAAAACCACCGAAATCTCCATCACGGGCGCGTCTGACGCCGAGATTGTGGCCAGCGAAACGTTGAAAGTGGCCATCACCGGCGCGGGAGAAGTTTCCTACAGCGGCAATCCGAAGACGATCGAGAAACACATTACCGGAGCAGGCTCGATCCGGCACAAGGATTAGGAGCAACACGGGACGCTAACAGCGTCCCCTACGATGGGCTGCCGAGCTGTCGTGAACAATAGTGGGACGACACAGAGGTCGTCCCTCCAACCAAAAAATTGGAGGGACAGGCTCCGTCTACAATGTGGAACGCAGTGGGGCGAGACTGCGCATCCGCCATCACGCTGCCTTATCTGCGATGATGAGCGGCAATTTGTGAACCACGATGGCCAGCAGTGGACTACGCTTGAACACCTGGTCTCGGAGCATCACAACCGGTTCGAAGACGAAGCGCCACAACTTCTCGGTATCGGAACGGAACCGGAATTTGCCATCGGCCAGCGCGCATTGCTCTTGCAATCGGGTGGCGGAAATCTCCTTTGGGATTGCATTTCACTGCTGGATGACAAAACGATCGCCGAAGTGAGCGCGCGCGGCGACATCCGCGCGATCGCCATCTCGCATCCGCATTTTTACTCGTCGATGGTCGAATGGGCCGAGCATTTCGACGCGCAAATCTTTTTGCACGCCGCCGACCGCGAATGGGTCATGCGCGAAAGTCCGCGCATTCAATTTTGGGAAGGAACAACCTTGTCACTCTGGGACGATCTCACGTTAATCAATTGCGGCGGACATTTCGAAGGCGGCACCGTGCTGCACTGGACCGCAGGCGCGAAGAGCAACGGCGCGTTGCTGACCGGCGACATCATTACCGTCGTGCAGGACCGCCGTTACGTCAGCTTCATGCGCAGTTACCCGAACCTCATTCCGCTCGGAGGTGGAGCGATCAATCGCATTCTCGAAACGATTGAACCATTCTCGTTCGACCAAATTTACGGCGGCTGGTGGAAAGCCGATGTGTTATCCGACGCAAAGACGGCCGTCGCCCGATCGGCTGAGCGTTATCTGCGCGCGATCAAATGATGTCCTCACGCGCATTCAGCATGGGCGGTCAGGCCGAAGGGCCGAACTGAGTGGGAAGGAATGAGTCAACCGGTGTATCCTCCTAAAACGGAAAGTCTGGTGCAACGCACGCCGGATGCACATTATCAGCCGAATCTGACCGTCGTGGGACAAGAAATCATCGCAATCCTTCGAGCCGCCTCGGAACGCAGGCTGCCCAGTCTCCTTATTGGCGGGAACGCTGTGATCATGCTGGGTTACATCCGCAACACGGTCGATCTCGACCTCCTTGTCCCCGAGCACGCGCACCCCGAATGGCTAGATCTGCTGCGCGAGCTTGGTTACCGTTTTTTTCATGGAACCGCTGCCTTCGCGCAGTTCGAGCCACCGAATCAGACCGACTCGCCTGTCGATCTGATGTTTGTCGAGCAGAGCACTTGGGAAAAATTAATCGAAGGCGCGAAAGAGATGGACCTCGCCGGCGAGCGTGTGCTTCTGCCGCGCCCGGAATATCTTGTCGCGCTCAAGTTGCACGCCGCCGCAAGTCCCACTCGAGGCAAGCCAGAGGTCGATTGGGAAGATATTCGCCAGATCGTGCGAATCTGCGCACTCGATCCGGATGAGGACTCTTTTCGCGCGCTCATTTTACGCTATGGTGGGAAAGATGCGCTCGCACGAATCCAAAGCTTCACCCGCGACCGATAAGAGACTGGCCTGCGACCTGCGACTCCCGGTCTTCGACCAGCCGCTCATCGAGCCGTGGCCGATGAGAATGTCATGGGAAGAAGCAATCCGCAGCTTTGCCCCCACACGCGAGCACTACATGCGCAACTTCGATTCTCCCGAGAAACGCCTTCGAGACAAAAATCCCGTGCCCTTCCGCCTGCCTTAAAATGCTGTCAAATTGCCGGATTAATAGCGTGTAGGGGCGGTGTCCTCACGCACAGACTCAAACTATTGCGCCTCCTGTCTGTTCGGCATTCAGCATTCGATATTGGATGTTGAATATTCGATGTTTTCTACTCCGCCATTTCCGCTGGCCTCGAAACGATCGAACCATTCACATTTGATCAAATCTACGGCGCGCATCGCCGCGCCGCTCGTGGCAGTCATTGGAATTTTGATGGCGCTCATTGCTTATGGATTTGCCGCGCAAAAAACATGGTCGCGTCATCTTGTGATCACGATGTTCACCTTGATTATTGTTTACGCATTGATCCTCGGCGCACTGAATTTGATTCATCAGGCGATCATGTGGCGCGCGATTATCAATGGCACTCTCTTGGG
>QHOJ01000144.1 GCA_003218735.1 Verrucomicrobiota bacterium | reverse complement strand
GCAAGCATCTTGTCCGATAATGCTTCGCCGGTCGCGAGGATGCGCTGCTCTTGTGCGGCCGTCCATTCACAAGCAAGCGGAAGAAGCATTTCGAATTGCTCGGACGTAATCGTGGAATTCACGATATCCTGCTGGTGTCCGCGCGAACCTCGCTTGGAGCCTCTTGGACACCTTCGCGACGCATGATGAGATATTCGTTCCCATCGCCGCGGTCTTGATACCTCTCCAGCCGCAGCCGGAGAAAGGTCGGGGCCTTCGCCGGTTCTATCACGTGGAACTCGATTCCGCCATACAAACCGACGAGATGCGCATACGGGATGCAGTAGCAGCCTCTGTCATCTAGCTCTTGGGCGACAGTCGCGAGGAGTCTTTTCCCGATTCCCTGGCGCTGGAACCTCGGGTGAACCTGCATGGCGCGCAGCACAAACACGCCTTCTTCTGCGGTCAGCCGAACGATGCCGACCAGTTCACCGTCATGTTCGGCGAGCAGCACCGCATCCTCCGGCCGAATGCCGCCGCCGTAGCGCCGCTCGGCATAAAAGTTTACCACTCGCGAGATGTCCTCAGCCGTCGCATGTCGAATTTCGATCAACATAGCTTTACCGGCGGAATGGGCCTAACGAGAATAAGATCAGCGACGGCTACGGGGAGCGAGCGCCAATCAAAGTGGAAGTGTTTTAATCATGGAAAACGTGGTCGCGCAGCGGGTAGCCGTTCGCTGCATCGTTTGGTTAGATCCGTCAGCTTACCTCACTAAGTGAGTTGAGCGACTACCGCTTGTGAGCCGAGCCCTCCACATACATTTTGAATTTATCTGGGGTATTAGGCGGAGCTATTTCGAACTTAATGCCGAGCGTTTCATCTGGATTCTTAACGTAGGTCAAGCGAAAGCTCGGCTGTGAAGGCGCTGGGTCGCTGATGAACGTTAGAGTTCGGCCATCCGGGGAAAAGCCGGCTGTATAGCGAATGACATGCCCCTCGTTGTCAAAATAATCAGCGCGAAACGTATGCCCTGCTTCGTCCGCATAAACCACCATCAAATCATCATGGGAAAACGCCGGCCGTCCTTCTGCCGGCGGATAATCCGTATGACTCTTCCGCACGAGCACTTTGTTCTGCAGATCGAACGCAAAAGAGAAGCCTCCGGCACCCTCACCGGGGCTTCCCTTCCCCGCAGCTTGCCACTGTCCCACAAGCGGACGCCACTGATCCAACGTCATCGCGGTCGGTTCAGCACTCGCTGAACTTCGTTCGCAGATGAATACACTTCCGACAATTGCGACGAGGAATTTCCAGTTCATTTTCATATTCAGGTGTTCATGAAATATTTTCCCGCTACAACACTACGTTATTTTGCTCTAACGAGACAAAGATCAGCCGTGGGCGGGGTTGGTGGCTAACAGAGCGGCGAAGTAACGGGCCGGGACCATCGGCTGGATCGCTTGGTTAGACGTTGGCACCGATGGTAAGCCAATGCACGAACCAAGGGCAAGCTCTCCCTCGGTGGCCGGTGCGGGTGCGAGTGGCTCTTCAAAATGCTGCATCGTCAAAGTCCGATTCGGGGAAAAGGAGAGGAGCGAGCATGGTCTGTCAATGGGAACAATGCCCCGTCGGCTGTGCATCGCTGCTCGGGAGGCATCCAATAGCATGGCCAGGCCGCGAAAGCGCGTGCCATTGCAACGAGACCTACGCAGTCGAGAGCTATCAGAGGTTATCATTAGGTTGATCCGGCCGTTACGATTTCCTAAGCACAATTGGCAGATGCAGAATTTCGTCTAACGAGAATAAGATCAGCGGATGGCTGGCGAGAGCGGGCGTCGCTGTTGGTGGAGGGTGGAGGTCATTTTAAGCGAAGAAACAAGCCGGCCAGCCATTCGCTGCATCGTCTTGGTTAGGTGTTGGCTCCCATGATAAACAACTGACACGGGCCAGGGCAAGTCTTCCTTCGCTGCGGCTGCGGGGGCGATTGGCTCTTTCAAATTCTGCATCGGCGAGGTCCGAGCGGAGCGAGGAGAAGGAGCGAGCATGGCTGTCAATGAGAGCGATGCTCTCTCCGCTGTGCATCGCCTGCGCTGGAAGCTTCCAATAGCATGGTCAGGCCGACAAAGTGCCTGCCACTGCAAGAACAGCCACTCGGTCACAAGAGATCAGGCGTCATTTACAGCTTGATGCGGCCGTTACACTTCCCCAAGCACAACTGGGAGATGCAGAATTCCACCTAACGAGATGTAGGCGAACATTTTTCGCATAACATCGCGGGAACGAGCCATTATGGCGCACCGGCGTGCACCGCTCCCGACTTGATCGGCCTTTACGTCAGCGCGATGGCTTGGAAGGAGCTGACGACGTCGTCGGGGCCGGCCTCGGTGAAGAAGCATTCGTAAAAGCCGGGGCCGAGGTCCCAGTAGTCGCCCTTGTAATACTCGTCGCGATAAAAACGCCAGACACCGCTGACAACAATGACGCAGCTGATGCGGTCGTTCCAAAAGTCACCCAGATAATGGAAGCTGAGATTGGTACGGGCGTAGGCGCCTTTGAAGCCGGTGTGATCATAGATGATGATCTCGGGCATCCGCACATTTCCTTCGAGCGGTTTGCCGTGGGCGTCTTTGGGCGTGGCAGCACAGGCGTGATAACTCAACGGCCCCACCTTCCATTTGGTATCGACGACGCAGCCATTGTCGGGTGAAAGTTCAGTCTTGGATACTTGTTTTCTCATAAAGCGACGGATTTTTTTTATTTCAACAAAGGGAAAGTTGCGTGTCGAGCCAATTGAGCAAGCGGCTCCGAACCGGGGTCACCGACCCCGGATACAGGGGGAGGATCGGTTAAGGGTATGAGCAGCATAGAGCGGTCAGCGTCGTGAATCGTCAATCGAGAATCGTGAATCGGGTCGGACACAGGTATGAGCATCAGATACGGGCTTCGCGGTTGGTGGTGCGGAGGCGGATGGTTTTTTGCGAAAGATCGTGGCTGGCACGGATGAAACGGACGGTCCGGCTTTTTGCGCGCATCAAAATCGAATGGGTGATGGCGGTCGCGCCCTGGGAACGAACGCCGCGCAGGAGCGCGCTATCGCTGATACCGGTCGCACAA
>QHOJ01000052.1 GCA_003218735.1 Verrucomicrobiota bacterium | reverse complement strand
GCATGCACAGACAAATGGTGGAACCAGACGCTTTGCAAAGTGAACGATTCGGTGGTGCGACTCGGTATCGTCGAGGGCGAATATCATTGGCATTCGCATAAAGATTTGGATGAATTCTTTTACGTGGTTGCAGGCCGTTTTCTGATCGATCTCGAGGATCGCACTGTCGATCTTACTCCGCGTCAGGGGTTCGTCGTGGCCAAGGGCGTGCGGCATCGGACACGCGCGCCAAAACGCACCGTAATCCTGATGGTAGAACGCGAGGATATTATTCCGACTGGCGATTAAACGATCTGTGAGTGATTCAAAGAAAATGGTAAGACATATCTCGACCCATTCGCCTTCGCTCAGGACACGACATTCGATCGACGTGACAAAATGCGAAAAGTAAACCTGAAGGACATCGAAGAATTGGAATGGAAGTCGCCCGGCGGCAAGTACGCCGCTTCCTTCAAGGGAATTTCAGAAGCACTCGGGCGCGATCCGAACTCGCTCGATTTGGCGAAGCGACATCCGTTTGATCTGGAATTGACACGCGTGCCACCCGACAAGCCGAATTTCCCATATCATTCGCATTCGGCGCAATGGGAACTCTACCTTGTCATTGCCGGCGAAGGCAGCGTCCGCCACGAGAACGGCACGACGGAAGTGGTCGCTGGCGACGCCTTCATTTTTGGGCCGAACGAGTCGCATCAAATCACAAATTCAGGCGAGGAAGACCTTCTCTACTACGTCATCGCGGACAATCCGATCGGCGAATCTGGTTACTTTCCGGACAGCGGGAAGTGGAAAGTAAACAGGTCATCATCGGCGGATCGCGTCGTCGTGAGAGGGGAAGAGACGGGTTATTTCGACGGCGAAGAATAGGTGTTTTCTCTAAAGGCAGCTGTGTTGGCTGCGCACCGGAGAATGCGAGCGACACGCCCGCCGCTACAGTAATGCAGGTGAAAATAATTTCCGGCGGGCAAACTGGAGTTGATCGTGCGGCGCTTGATGCGGCGCTGAAGCATAGAATCGATTGCGGCGGATGGTGCCCGGCCGGACGTCTCAATGAATTTGGCCGGATTCCGGATCGTTATCCAGTGAAAGAACTGGAGGAGGGGAGTTTCGCCGAGCGCACTTTGCAAAATGTCAAAGATTCTGAAGGGACTATTGTCATCTACTTCAACGAATTGCGAGGCGGCACTGATGACACGGTTCAGTGTGGCAAGGAGCTTCAGCATCCGCACAAGCTGATTAATGCGGCGAACATCTCCCCGCAGGAGGCGGCAAAGTTGATTGTCGATTTTGTACGCGAACGCAAGATCGACATTCTCAACGTGGCTGGCCCGCGGCAGAGCGAATGGCCGGAAGGATACGATTACGCATTTCGGGCGTTAGAGATTTTTCTGGATTTAATCGGGCCAATCACGAGCAGGAGTAAGAAATAGAATCACTCGTAGCGCAGCGCTTTCACCGGATCGAGGCGCGCCGCGAAATAAGCGGGAATCAGCGCTGCAAATGAACAGATAAGAAACGCGCTGATGCAGATGATAGCTACGTCCCTCGGAATCACTTCTGCCGGGATCGCGGAAAACTGATAGACCTCGCGCGGAAAAATCTCGATGTGCAACGTCGATGAAAGCCAATGGCTGAATTCGTTCCGGTAACGGATCAGCGTCATGCCGAGCCCGAGCCCTGTGAGTGTTCCAAAAAGGCCAACCACAGTTCCCTGGCCAAGAAAAACCCAGATGATTTGCCCGATGTTTGCCCCGAGGGCTTTCATGATTCCGATTTCCCGCCGTTTCTGCACCGTCACGGTGATGAGTGTGCTCATGATTCCGAACGCCGCGACCACGACAATAAAGAACAAAAGGAAAAACATCACGGTGCGCTCGAGCCGGACGGCTTCGAAATATTGATGGTTCATGTCGATCCAGGTCTGCGCGAACTCGGGTGGTTCGAGAAATTGTTCGATCGATTGTTTTACGCGCTCGGCGCTGTACGGATTGTCGGTTTTAACCGTGATGCCATGTAACGCGTCGCCTAAGCCGTACAGCTCCTGTCCGACATAAATTGGAACGAGCAAAAATTCGGAGTCGTGCAGGTAATGACCGGTCTCGAAGATACCAGTGACGGTCAGTTCCTTCGGCAGGATCACGTCACGCAATTGGTCGACCGCTTTTTTTTCCTGGTCGCCCTTCGCGTTCTCCAATTTCTTAATGCTATCCAGGATCTGGCCGAGATTACCGGGCGAATAAATTGTGATCTTATCGCCGACCTGCGCCTGCAATTTCCGCGCGAGCTCAATACCGAGCACGGTGGATTCACCTTCCAAATCGAGCTTGCCATATTTGATGAACTTTTGCAGCGGGATCACCGCTTCCTCTCGCGCCGGATCGATGCCGCGAATCATGGGCGCGAGCCGGCGGTTTTGAAATTCGGCGATCACCGGACCCTGAATGTAAGGCGCGGTCGCGACTACCCCGGGCGTATTGTCGATCTTCCCTTTGAGCGTTCGCCAATCCCGCAAAATATCGTCGGTGCTCACGAGAATATGCGCATCGAAATCGATCACTTTCTGGCGCAACTCGCGGTCAAACCCGGTCATCACCGAAATTACCAAGATAAGCACTGTCACGCCGAGCATCACGCCAATCACGGAAATCAATGTGATGATGGACAAGAATGTCCGCTTGGGTTTTAAATACCGAAGCGCCAGAAAAAGACTAAACGGCAGTTTCAAATTGGCGATACCGTGGCCGCGAACCGTCTGGTTTTCCAGCAAAGTATTGGTAGAGCACGACCGCCGGGCGCGCCGAAAGGTTATTTCAGCGCGCGCGCTTTTAGTTCTTCGAGCGTAACGAATTCGAGCGCGGACGCATGTGTAGCTTCAAGATCAACAGGAGCCGCACGCCGGTGATCAAGTGCAGCTTTCCACCGCGTGACGCAAACGCACCACTTATCGCCCGGCTTCAGTCCGGGGAAGCCCCATTCCGGGTGCGGTGTGACGAGATCGTTTCCGTCGAGCACCGAGAAATCCAGGAATTCGCGCGTGACCTTAACGCACACTGTGTGCAACCCGAGATCCTGCGGCCCGGTGCGGCAGAAGCCGTCCCGATAAAAACCGGTCATCGGATCGCGACAGCAACATTTCAATTCCGTTCCGAGAACATTCGTGGGCATGAAATAGCATATCGCGTTATTGTCCGGTGGAAACCTCAACGAGTGAAACACAATGGCAATTAAGGCGAAATACGTTCATACAAATCTGATCGCCCGGGACTGGAAAAAGCTGGTCCGGTTTTATGGCGATGTGTTCGGTTGCATTCCGACAGGTCCGGAGCGCGATCTTTCCGGCGAATGGCTTGATCGAGTCACATCGCTTTCTGCGGCGCGTCTCCGTGGTCTTCACTTGCGTTTGCCGGGATATGGAGACGATGGCCCGACGCTCGAGATTTTCAGTTATGACGACATGCCGGACAAGCAACTCCCGATGCCGAACGAACCTGCCTTCGCGCACATCGGCTTTGCGGTAGATGACGTCGAAACAGCGCTGGAAGCGGTCATTTCCGCCGGCGGCAGCTCTGTCGGCGAAATTGCAACCACGGAGGTCGGCAGCGTTGGTTTGCTCCAAGTTGTTTACGCGAGAGATCCCGAAGGAAACATTGTTGAGCTTCAAAAGTGGCGATGACGGGGTTCGCTCGCACCGCGCAAGATCGACAACGCATTTTTGTTTACGCCGCATGCCAAAATCGATAGCCCTTGTCTACTGGCTAATCCCTGCCAAATCGCAACGCGACTTCTTTTCTGAAGCGATTCGGATTTTGTCCAAACAATTTAATGCGCCGTGTTTTGAGCCGCATCTCACAATCATTGTGACTCCAGAAATTGGATTGTCGCCAGGCAAGATTCTAAAGAAGATCAGAACGTCCCCAATCGCTCTGCGAGTTCGCGGGATAGGATTTTCATACAAATTCACGAAGACATTCTTCGTTCTGTTCACGTCAAGCAAATCATTGGCGAAATTAGCGGTCGATCTTGCGCGTGAAACGCGATCGCGTGCCAAGTTGGCACATGATCCGCACGTCAGTTTGATTTACAAGAAGATGCCGGCATCGGCGAAAAAAGAACTCACTTCCGCGATTCAACTGCCGTTTTCGACCGTTCTTTTCGATTCGATTAAGGCGGTGCGTTGCGCGTTGCCTACAAAGACGCGCTCTGACGTGGAAACGTGGCGCGTAGTTGCCAAAAAATCTCTTCGCTGGTAGGAGCGGTTCACTGAACCGCCTGGGCGATTGCGGTCAATCGCCCCTACCTTTAAGTTTGCTGTTGCGATGGAAACAAGGACGAAAATCTTCGGCGAGCACGACGAGGCAACGATCAAACAAATCGAGCAATGCGTTGCGGAGGGCGGGGAGCGTGGCGTGCTTTGCGCGGATGGGCATAAAGGATACGCGCAACCCATCGGTGGTGTCGTTGCCTACAAGGATAAAATCTCGCTGAGCGGTGTCGGTTTCGATATCGCCTGTGGAAATCTTGCTGTCTTGACGGACGCAAAGCGCGAACAGATTGCGTCGAAGATCGACAAGATCATGGACGACGTGGTACACGAGATTTCGTTTGGGATTGGCCGCAAGAGCAAAACGCGGGTGGAGCATGAGTTGTTTGATGATCCGGAGTGGGAGTTGAAACCAATGCGCGGGTTGAAATCGATGGCCGAGGACCAACTCGGAACGGTCGGCGGGGGAAACCACTATGTCGATCTTTTCGCCGACGAGGAGGATCGCATCTGGGTGGGCGTGCATTTCGGGTCGCGCGGACTGGGACACAAAACGGCGACGCATTTTTTGAAGCTCGCTGGCGGTAGGGAGGGAATGGATGTGTCGCCCACGGTGGTCGATGAAGATTCGGAAATTGGTCATGATTATCTCGCCGGAATGCATTTGGCGGGCCGTTACGCGCACGCTGGCCGTGAAGCGGTGGCGCGACATGTCGCTCGTGGAATTTTGGGCGCAAAGATTCTTGAGGAAGTGCACAACCATCACAACTTCGCATGGCGGGAAAAACATTGCGGCGAGCAATATTGGGTGGTGCGTAAGGGCGCGACGCCGGCGTTCCCGGGACAGAAAGGTTTTGTCGGCGGGAGCATGGGTGACGACGCCGTCATTATCGAAGGGGTCGACTCGCCGATTTCACGAGAAGCGTTGTTTTCGACTATTCACGGCGCGGGGCGAATCATGTCGCGCACGGCAGCGAAAGGCCGGTTCGAAAAAGTTGGCAAGAAAAGAATCCGACGCGAAGGCCTTGTCAGGCACGATGAAATGATGAAATGGATCGCCGACAAAGGCGTTGTTTTGCGCGGCGGCGATCTGGATGAAGCTCCACAAGCATATCGCCGTCTTCCTGATGTGCTCGCGGCGCATGCGGGCACGATTCGAATCTTACACACATTGCGTCCGCTCGGTGTCGCCATGGCCGGACGCGACATTGTCGATCCTTACAAGGATTGATCCTGTAGCGTCTAGGTTTTGGCGTTGCGCTTTGCACATCGAAGCGGCTACGGGTTCAATTCGATTATTCGATAAGGTTTTCCGGTTTTTTTTTGTACAGCCGGCGCTGAGACGTTGTAAACCGGAATGCCTGTCGCAGTCGCTCCGTCGAGAATGCCGTTGTGGGCATGACCGTGAAAAACAGCACTCACGCGAAACCGATTGAGTGGCTCCTCCAGACGGCTGGAACCGAGGAAGGCAAAAATCTCCGGATCTTCCCCCTCCAGCGTAGCGCGGATGGGGGAGTAATGCAGGACGGCGATTTTGCAGTCTGTTTGCAATTTTGCGAGTGCCTGTTCGAGCCGAACAGCGTGATCGATCGATTCTTGCACGAATTGTTTGATCAGCGGCTCGCCCCAGGCGTTTAGCATTCGGCGGCCAAAACCGCCACCGAACCCCGGGACGCCAGCAAAACCAATTCCTTCAATTTCGATAGCTTCGCCGTCGAGCACACTAACGCCTGCGCCATCCAAAATTTTACAAACAAGGTCCGACTGTCCTGATTCGAAATCATGGTTGCCGAGCACCGCGAGCATTGGAATTTTTACGGCGGCGCGAATATCGGCGACCAGTTCCTCGGCTTCATCGGGAAGTCCGTAATCCGTAAGATCGCCGCAAAACAAGAGCAAATCTGCACTGCGCGAGACCTCGACAAATGCGTCATGCAACGCTCCACGCGAGTGTTTGCCGTAATGAATGTCAGCAGTTGCGGCGATACGATGCGTGCGCTCAGCCATCGTCTTTAAGAAACGAAATCACGAGGTGTGATGGACGCTTGCTGGAGAACCGCGAAGAGGAGAAGCCAGGTGCCCCATGCACGCAATGCGGGCATCGCTTTCGTTATGATGGTGATGACCGTTTCAACGGCAGGGATCAAAACGAAAAGCAAACGCGCTGAATTTTATCGTCGGTCGATGCAGGTGCTCCAGAATGCGAACATTCCATTTTTAATCGCCGGAGCGGGCGCGGTCCGATTTTACACCCGCGTGTCGCGTCAGACGAAAGATTTCGACCTGCATCTTCGGCCGCACCACGTCGATGCGGCTCTCGATGCGTTCGCTCGTGCCGGCTACAAGACGGCCAAAATATTTCCGCACTGGCTGGCCAAAGCCAAATGTGGCCGCGATTGCGTTGATCTGATTTTTCGGGCCGGGAATGGACTTTGTGAAGTCGATGATTCCTGGTTCGACCGAGCGCATGATCAAACCTTTCTCGGTTTGACTGTGAAGTTTAGTGCGCCGGAAGAGATTTTATGGATGAAGGCCTACATCATGGAACGCGAACGGTTCGATGGCGCCGACGTCGTGCATATTCTTGAGAGTTGCGCCGAGAAGCTCGATTGGTCGCATCTCCTCGGCCGCTTCGGCCCTGATTGGCGTGTGCTGCTGAGCCATTTGGTGCTGTTCGGTTACATTTATCCGAGCGAGCGCCGACGCATTCCCGCGGCTGTCATGAACGATCTGATTAAGCGCCTCCGAGACGAAGCGCCTGCTCTTGCCGCGGATCGCGTCTGTCGAGGCACGCTGCTTTCACGCGCACAATATTTGGAGGATGTACAGAAACGCGGATTTCGCGACGCGCGGCTAGGGCAACGTGCACATATGGATGCGGGCGATATTGCGCATTGGACAAGCGCGATCGCAGATGAGAACAAGGCGGAGAAAACCCGGTCCGTAAAATAGCGATGCCAAAAAAGAGTTCGGCATCCCGCCGAAAACGATTATGGAGGCGGTGTCAATGTTGGCGTTGGACTCGGTCCGGCGGGGAGCGGTGAAGCCGAAGGCGACGGACTTGATGAAGCCATTGCGAGTTTGGCTCTGGCTTCATCGAGCAATTTTTTTTCCTCAGAGTAAATCTTCTCATCGTCAGTTGCGTCGATGTATTCCTTCGCAGCGTCGAGCTGATTTGCATCAACCAGTAACAACGCAACGTAAACGGCCGCATGCGGATCATGTAATTGGCTCGGTGGCAGCTTTTTTATGATCTCAAGCCCTTCCGCGTTACGACCAAGCCGATCGAGTGAAAACGCGTAGGTCACGGCGCAATTGATTTCGTTTGGTGCCCGATCATATGCCTCTTTGGCGAGATCCTGCGATTGTTGCATATTTCGGTCGATATTGAGCCCGAGTCGCGCGAGGTCTGCTGTGATTGGTGGCTCGTTAGGAGAGCTTTCGTGCAGGCGCTGTAGAATTTGGTAGAGGTTTCCGACTTCGTTCTTTGCGCGATAAAGTTGCCGAAGCGCGTTAAGCGCCTCTCGGCGCACAGGCGGGTTTTTCGCAAGGCGCAGCCAAAGCTCTTCAGATTCGGACGGCAGATTCCATTTCGAAGCGAGATGTGCGAGGCCAAGCTCACGTTCCGGTAGTGCTTTTGTCGCCTGCTCGGCGGCACGCCAAAAAGCTTCGAATTCAGCGTCCTCAGCCGCCGCGCGCCGTAATTGGCGGGCCGCAATTGCCTGATAACCGAGACGGAGGTAATCAGATTCACCCCACGATCCGCTGCGCGTCCAGCGTTTGAGACGCGCCCAGTTTTTTACATCCGCATATGCGTCTGCAACTGCGATGGAAACCGGAGGAAAAGGAAGTGTGTCTGCCGGTAACTTATCAATCCACTTAACAACATCGCCGGCGAGTCCGTTTTGGTTCATCCAATTCATGAGCGATGCAAGGTCGGATGGATTGCGCACAGCAAACGGTTTCACTCTTTCCAATAACAGACGGAACTTCTTTTCATCGAGCTTTCGATAAAAGTTCAGGCATAGGAGGTAATCGCCGAATGTGACCTGCTGCGACAGTTGGAGTTGCTGGGCGAAGTTATCGGCCCTGGCGAGTTCATTGTGTGCTACCGCGTCATTTAGCAACGCCCGCAACGCACCGGTTCGGAATGGAGTGAGTTTGCTGAGTCGGTCGAGGGCGTCGCGCGCTTTTAAGCGCTTTATCGCATCAGCGGATTGGATTTGCAGCACAGCGAGATTAAATTCGTACAGGTCGTTGCCCGGCTCCTTTTTTACAGCGGCGGCGAATTGCTCCTCTTGGTCGGCGAAATTTCCCTCCGCCCGGGCCAGCCAACCCGCAACCACATGGAACGCGGCTCTGTTGCGATCATTTGGAGAGACACGATCCAGCGCTTTTCGCGCGAAATCGAGCCGCCCGAAGCGCAATGCCGCTGAGGCGAGATTCAGCTGGCTATCCATGTCGCTTGGAAGCAATCGGGCGATTTGTGCGCGCCACAAAACGGTTTCCTCAAGGTTTTGTTTTTCCGTTGCTTCCGCTAAAATTTGAAGGGCTAGCAGAGAGTCCGGATCCAGTTTCACGACCTCTCGCGCCCTCTGTGTCGCCCGACTGAATTTTTCCTCCTGCAGCATCGAAGCCGCCTCATGCAGCAAACGGTTTTGGTGCCAGTCCCCGTAGAGTTTCGAGCCGTAATGTAAGAAAAGCACGTCGAGGACCACAACCAGCGCAGCTGCTGAAACTAAAAGACCGAGACGAGCAGGCCACGCCTGTCGTTTGAAGAAAGACTCAGGGCCTGGAAATAATTGGCGAGTTCTTCTGTGTTCGACGCCTTTGATATTTTCGGCCATTCTCGTGTCCTATCCCGCCGCTCGGTAAAATCTAGCGCCGCCGGCGTTCATCCGCCCAAGCATAGACTTTTAAGATCGTGTCGCTGCCTCGGACTCTTCAACCACAGGAACTTCTTCGATCGATTCCGTGACTCGCTTGCTCAAACGGGGGCCCCAAACATAGCGCGCGAGCAATACTTTGATCGTCGCAGTTAGCGGCACGGCTAGGAGTGGACCGAGCACTCCGCCAATGATCAAACCCCAGACAAAGATCGACACGATCACCGTCATTGGATGCAAGCCGACAGAATTTCCCACAATACGTGGAGCGTAGAATATGCCTTCAAGATTTTGAACCACGATGAAAATGACTGTGACCCCAATAGGATGCCACCAATCGCCCCACTGAAAAGCAGCGATGAGAACAGCTGGCACCCAGCAAATGATTATCCCGATGTACGGAACCATCGTAAGGATAACAACAATTACACCAATCAGGGGAGCAAAATTGAGCCCGAAAAGCGTTAATGCAGTACCGATGAGTATGCCGTCCACCAGACATACAAGTAGCTGTCCCCGAAAATAAGCGGTGACGTATTTGTTTATCTCCGACAATACTTCCGCGACTTCATCTTTTAGCGGCGACGCACGCAGCGGCAGGTAATCTTTCCATCTCTTTTCGATGCGGGGTTTCTCATTCAAAAGGAAGAATAGATAGATCGGCACCAGGATGAGACTGAGCAAAAAGCCTGTGACGCCAAGAAATCCGCCAATGCTTTTCTTCAAGATCCCCCATAATTTTTCCATCAGTGTTGGAAGTGCCCACTGAAGATTGGGAATTTGTTTTTCTACGTAAGCTTGAATGCGCTGGCGTTCGGCGGTGGTAAGCTTTGGCGGGCTCGGCGCGATTGTTTCGATCGGGTTCGCGCTCGCTTGCGGCGACGCAGACCCGTTTGGCGAAGCAGTCGCACTTGCGGCTGATTGTCCATGAGGAGGGGGAGAGGCATAACCGATGAGCCAGTTTGTGAGACTGGTCGATGCAGACTTTCCGTGTGCTCCGCCAAACAACCCGAATGTTTGGTCGAATCGATAGATAAGAT
>QHOJ01000143.1 GCA_003218735.1 Verrucomicrobiota bacterium | reverse complement strand
CAAAATGAGCGGCGGTGGCACCAAAGCCGGTGGTGCCGATTATCTTCTACAGTTTTTATTGCCGCGCGTCGTTACCGAAAATGTCACGCGCCACGGAGTCGCCCCGGAAGAAACGCCGGAATATCGTGACGAATTCCTCTGGCCGGCGGCTCGTTAGGCAACAACACCAGTTCATCCATCACCTGCCAGGACTCGCAAAACTTGACCCTTAAACCGATGAAGTTTTTCTCCGCGACCGAGATTTTAATTGATTCCTAACGAGGAGCTGGTCACTCGTTCATTGCAGCGACAATTTCACGGGCGGCTTTGCCGATAACGCTGACATGGTCGCCGCCCGCGACGGGATGGAATTTCACCAACGCAGGAAAGTCTTCGGAGAGCTCGCGGCCCATGCGCATTGGAATTGTGTTGTCATCAGTGCCGTGGAAGATGTCGATCTTTGGCAGCGGCGAGCGGCGCGCAAGTTCGCGCAAAGTGGCGCGGTTATCGTAATTTTCGACAAGCAAATGTGAAAGTGGTCCGCCGAATATTGTTGCGGCTTCTTCGCGCAATGTGGTGAACACAGAAATGAGAATGATGTGTCCGACCGGATGGCGCGTGGCGAAATCGAGCGCCACGGCTGTGCCTAAAGAATGGCCGATGACGTCCAGTCGCGATTCAATTTCGCGTTCGTTCACGCCCAGATGCGCCGCCAGCGCGTCGAGCGCGTTATCCGCAGCGGCGCGGGTGGTCGCAATCGTGGCGTAGCCTTCGCTTTTTCCGTAGCCAGGGTAATCGATAAGCAAAAATGCGTCGCGCGATTGTCGATCCTGTGCCTGCAGCCACGCCCAATCGAGCGCTAGCGAACCGTTGCCGCAAAACGCGACCCAGATTCGCTTCGGCAATCGGTCGGTCGATTCGGCGGGCAAATAAAATGCAACTTGTTTGCCGGCGATCGTCGTAAAATGGAGCTCCGCCCCACCGTGCGGCAACGGGTCCGCGTAACTGGCGTCGTACGGCCGCGGATGATAAAGCATCGAGTGTTGCCGGAAGTACAAAGACCCGACAAGCACGAGAAAAGCCAGACAGACGGCGAGAACAGCGAGAACGATGATGCGCCGCCACTTAAACACGGCACTATCAACGCGCTTTTCTTGCCACCGGGCAAATCGGATTTCCTAGGTGCGAAGATCGGTTGTTCGAGGCAAAAAGCTTATTGCAAAGGTCGGCCTTTGCTCAGCAATTTCACCACGGTAACCACCATGTAGAGCACCGGCCACGCCGAAGTCAGGACAATCAGTGCAAACACGGCCATCTCCTTGGCCCGTTCGCGTGCCGCTTCAATGCGGAATTCACGCCCCAAATTGTAAAAATTCCTGAATTCCGATCTATTCTCCCAATCGTCCGACGGCGAATAGCCTCGCCAACCCGCAAAACCTGAATGAAAGAAGTAATCGGTTTGTGGAAACCGGTTCCTACCGCTAATGGAATGGCACGCGGGTTTCATCGCCTCTGATCCACAGTCTGGATCATTCCCGAAACAGATTATGCCATCGATTTATCTGTTCGGCCAGTCCAGAATCGCGTGATCTGGCGATCCCGCGAGATGTTGAATCTACGAAACCGAACACGATCGGGAAATGTAACAGTTTCGTGCAATTGAGAAAAGTACACCGACAACGGCCCACGAGGCATCAGGCTCCCTGCGGCCGTGAATCGCAACGAATGCGATCTTTGCTCCCCGACTAATTCTATTTTTACCGCCAGTGGCCCGCGATCCACACCCAGCCGCCCGACCTGTGCACCCATTGACCCCGAACCCACACTGCAGTCGGTTGCGGTGGCATAACCCAACTGCCAGATACCCACACGTAGTCCGTTCCGGTCCAGCGCCAGTAGCCCGGCGTCCAGACATAACCCGGGCCTGGGATCACCGTCTGCGATTCAACCCGGACCGCTGGCGGAGCCTGGGTAACGACAATCTCTCGTGCGGCCGGGCCCGTCGTTGTAACCTCCCGCGTGGTCGTCGTGGTCACAGTAGTTGGTTCTTCAGCGCAGCCGACGATTTTGCACCAGCGGATCGGCTTTGTTCGAACTAGCGATAACGATTTTTCTCTATGCGCAATCAATAGCGCAAAACGGATTCTGATCCGATGATCAAGGATGCTTTTTGTTGTCGCGACCCCAATCGGCAATCTTTCGGACATCACACTTCGCGCGCTCGAGGTGTTGAAATCCGTCGATGTTATAGCGGCGGAAGACACACGGCATTCCGGCATCTTGTTGAAACATTTCGAAATCAAAAAATCGCTGATCAGTTATCACGAGCACAATGAAGCGATGCGCACTGCTCAACTGGTCGAGCGACTCGCGGTGGGCGAAAACATCGCGCTCATCACCGACGCCGGAATGCCAGGGCTTTCAGATCCGGGAGCGCGATTGATTCGCGAATGCATCAGACGTGACCTGCCCTTCACGATCATTCCCGGAGCGTCATCGATCCTGACCGCACTCGTCGGTTCGGGATTCGCGACGGAGAACTTTTGCTTCCGGGGATTTCTTCCGGTAAAAAGCGGACAACGCGAACGCGAGTTGGTTGCCGCTGCCAAACGCGACGAGACTACCATCTTCTTTGAATCCCCTTATCGTCTGACCAAAACCCTCAGCGCGTGCATCGACATCATGCCGGACCGCCAACTTTGCGTCGCCCGAGAGCTCACAAAAAAATTCGAGGAGTTTCGCCGCGGGACTGCCCGCGAGCTTCTGGCCCACTACGAAGCGCATGCGCCGAAGGGCGAGATCCTGCTACTTGTGGAACCGTAAAAATTCCTCGACGACGCCCGGAATGACAAAAGAATAGCCGCTGGCTATTTTCACTTGTCAAAGCCACTTAGGTGTGGAATTTTGCGCGGCTTTTTCTTCCCAGAAGCGCTTATGGCTTATGCAATTATCAAAACTGGTGGACGACAGTATCGCATCGCTGAGGGCGACACGATCGATGTCGATCTATTGGACGCGGAAGTAGGAAAAACCACGGTCTTCGGCGACGTGCTATTGCATGCCGATGGCGATAATCTCACCCACGGAGATCCGTTAATCTCTGGCGCCAAGGTCACGGCCGAAGTTGTCGAGCAACGGAAAGACAAAAAAGTCATCGCGTTCAAATTTAAACGGCGTAAAGGTTATCATCGCACGGTCGGACATCGGCGAAAGCTGACGCGCGTAAAGATCAAAAGTATCAGCATCGGCGCGAAGAAAAGTGTCAGCAAGAAAAGCGACGAGTAAAACGAGCGACTATCAACTTTCAACTATCAACCATTAACTTTTGTCATGGCTCACAAAAAAGGACAAGGTAGTGTCAAAAACGGGCGTGACAGCGTCAGCAAGCGGCTGGGCGTGAAAAAATTTGGGAGTGAGTTGGTTGTCGCTGGCAACATCATCATTCGCCAGCGCGGAACGAAATTTTTGCCGGGCAAAAATGTCGGACTCGGCCGCGATTACACAATTTTCGCGCTGGTCGACGGCAACGTGCGCTTCGATCGAGCTGGGCGACGGGTCAATGTCGATCCAGCTGGGGCTTGAAAATAGCTGGTCGATTCTACTTTCCGGCTCTGGTTAGCCTGCGGTATAACCTATTTTGCTGATGAGATATAACACATTCATTCTGTTCGGCGCCCCTGGCAGCGGCAAGGGAACACAAGGGAAAACACTCGGCACGATTCCCCGTTTTTATCATTGCGCCTGTGGCGATGTTTTCCGCTCGATTGATACGCGCACAAAAGTCGGCAAAGCGTTCCTGGAATACTCAAGCAAAGGTGAGCTCGTGCCGGACGAGATCACGGTCGAGCTCTGGCGCGAGGCCATCGAGGCGGCAGTGGACGCGCATAAGTTTAAACCCGACATCGATACGCTCGTGCTCGACGGCATTCCCCGGAACATCGGCCAGGCGAAAATCATGGAGGACATGATCGACGTAAAAAAAGTGTTTCATCTCTCGTGCTCGAGCCGCGAGACCCTTTTTACACGCTTGAAAAAGCGCGCATTGAAAGACAATCGCCTCGACGACGCGAACGAACAAGTCATCCAGCGTCGCCTCGATACCTATGTGACGGAATCGAAGCCCGTGCTTTCATATTATCCGGAAAAAATAATTACGGCGGTTGACGCGACTCAGCCGCCTTCCAAAGTGTTGTTTGATATCCTCGCCAGCATGAACGGCGTGGATGCTCATCATGAGCCAGCAACAGTTTGAAAATTTCACTGCTTCCAGCCTCTATTGCGACAAGTGTAAAACCGCGATGCCGGTGCGTGAGCGGCTGCTGCTAGTTCTGCCTGATCGCGAGATTTTCGATTATCGTTGCACTGATTGCGGATCATCGGTCGGCCGGCGGGAAGTCACTGCCGGCGATAAATTGCTGGCGCAAGCAATGGCGAGGCGGCGTCCGCGGCGCACGCCCGCGCAAACGCTGCTTCATTAAGGCGCGATGCGCGTCATGTTCATCGGCACGGGCGAAATCGGCGTGCCGACGTTGCAAGCTTTACTGCGATCAGGCGAACACCGACTCACTGGAGTCGTCACCCAGCCGGATAAACCGGTTGGACGCGACCAGCGCATTGCGCCTTCCCCGATCAAAAAAGCGCTTATTGAAACCAAGATACCGATCTTGCAGCCGGCGCGGATTAAAGATCGGCAATCGATTGAGGAAATCCGCGCGCTGTTGCCGGACGCAATCGTAGTCATGGCTTACGGACAAATTTTGCCGCGCACGATCCTTGAAATTCCCTCTCTCGCTTGTTTGAACTTGCATGCCTCATTGCTTCCACGACATCGCGGCGCGGCACCCATTCAAGCCTCAATTGCATCGGGCGACTCCGAAACAGGAATCAGCGTTATGTACATGGATGAGGGCCTGGACACGGGCGATATTTTATTGCAACGCAAAATCGACGTCTTGCCGATAGACACGGGCGGATCGCTGCACGACCGACTGGCGCAAATTGCCCCGGAGGCGTTGCTCGAGGCTTTGAAGTTGCTTGCGCAAGGAAATGCACCGCGCGTCGCGCAGAATAGTGCGCTCGCTACTTATGCGCCGAAATTAAGTCGCGAAAACGGACGAATTGATTGGACGGAACCGGCTGAGGTGGTCGAGCGAAAAATTCGCGCTTACAATCCATGGCCAGGGGCATTTGCAATTCTGACAGATAGGCCGGGGCGCGAGCTCAAACTGAAGATTCTTAGCGCGCAGATTGTCGATGAAAAAGGAAGACCGGGCGAAGCTCTATGCGCAGATAATCGCGGGTTGATCATGGCAACCGGCGAAAGAGCACTTTTGCTCCAAAAAGTTCAGCTCGAAGGGAAATGGCCGATGAGCGCTCATGACTTCGTTCGTGGCCACGCTCGATTGTTAGAACGAAGCCTCAAGTAGTTTCGCGGGATCTCTCCAGTTTGCTGGGGATGATTCGCGTTGCGAGTCATTTTGCTTTTCAAAGACCAGTGCGTCTTGTTTCATCAGATCCGCCATGAAAAGCGAAGCGCCAGCCTACAAACGCATTGTCCTCAAACTGAGCGGCGAAG
>QHOJ01000142.1:3753-5795 GCA_003218735.1 Verrucomicrobiota bacterium | reverse complement strand
GTCTGGATGAGAAACTTTATGAACGTGCAATGGTCATCGAGCTGCGCCGACGTGGCCACAAGGTCGATGCCCAACGTTCATATCCGGTTTTCTACCAAACCGAATTGATCGGGCATTTAGCTCCAGACCTAATTGTTGACGGTAAAATAATTGTCGATGCTAAGGTCGTGGCAGCGTTCAATGAAGCGCATGTTGCGCAAATGATCGGGTATCTCGCAATCAGCGGCTTGGAATTAGCTCTGTTACTGAATTTCAAGAGTGCGCGCCTCGAATGGAAGCGAGTTGTGCGCCGGCAAGAATCAGAATCTGATGTCCCTGATCTCCGTGCTTGATCTGTATTTATCCGCGTTATCCGCGGTTCTCCTTATGTCTTCGTTGATTTTACCGCGGATCACACGGATTTGCACGGATACGAAGCAAAAAAGATTGAATAAGGAAAGCAGGAAGGGGTGGGGCCTCGTTCCGCGGGTCTGAAACCGCAGTTTCCATCCGCGTCATCCGCGTAATTCGCGGTTCTCCCACGTACTAAATCGTCCTTAAGCGGCTCGGAACGAGACCACTTTCTTCTTCCTGACGACTGAGATCTCAGCCTTCCGCGGCGGCAGGAAGTTTTCCTCCATATATTTTATGGCCCGCTCGACCAACTGTCGCCCGGAACTCAGGCCGAGCTTGCGTTTGATGCCTTCGCGATGCGTTTCGATCGTTTTCACGCTCAGATTTAGCTCGTGCGCGATCTTTTTTGTACCAAGCCCGGAACCGATCAATTGAAAAACATGCATCTCGCGGTCAGACAAATAGTCGATGATGGACAGGTTCCCGGAAACGCGGTTTTGCCGCGGAATTTCGAGAGATTTTTCAAATGCGCGCAGGGCCAAATCCCGGCTGACATAAATCTGACCGCGTAGAACATCGCGAATGGCGGCCAGCAGCTCTTCTTTGATCGCCTTTTTCATCAGATAACCATTTGCGCCCGCGCGCAGGGCACGCTCGGCGAAAATGGTTTCCTCAAACGCGGAGTAAACGATGATCCGCAACCCTGGGTGTTGCGCCTTGAGCGCTTTAACAAATTCCAAACTGTCCCCGGTGCCCAGCCGTAACCCAATCACAACCACGTGAGGCTCGCATTCCGCAAGCCTGATCCTCGCGCTCGGAATGCAGTCGGCTTCGCCGCAGACAACCATGTCTGGCTGGCAATTGATGAAAGCGATGATTCCGTGGCGGAGCAGTGGATGCTCGTCCACGACGAGGATTCGTGTTTTTGCAGCCTGCTTTCCTGACACGATCGTGCCAGTTGCCTGTGGTTTCGGGATCTCCATTAGGAAATGACTACGACTACTGAGCAGCAGTATGTGCGTGAATGGGTTGGCCCGTTCACGCACCTGTGGTTCGATCCCGCGCCTGCTTTTCGACCATCGCAAACTGATTGTAAAGAAAAAAATCGCAGTATTTTTCGGAATGTTCCGATCCAGCCCGCGGCGGCGCGTGTGCTCCCCAGGAAAAAATCCGTGGCCAGCGGGAGCGAGCGAATCAACCGCCGTTGCCCCTACGCTGTCATCTTAGTTTGGCGCTTGCGACAAGCGTCGCCACAAGTTGCTTTGCAAATCCACAAACATCTGTCTCAATCTGTCGCCGACTTAAATCTCCTTTTTCTCAATGAATTTTTCTGTAACGATCATTGGCGCGCTCATCGGTGCGGTGGTTTTACTTTTTGGCCGCAAGTTATTCTGGCTGTGCGTGGCCGCCATCGGATTCGCAGCGGGAGTCGAGCTTGCACCACATTTGGTCCATGAGCCATCCGCGCTCCTGTCGCTGACAATTGCGTTGCTGCTGGGCATCATCGGCGCATTACTCGCGGTGTTCCTGCAAAAAATTGCCATCGGAGTGCTCGGCTTTCTTGCTGGCGGCAAGCTCGCAGGCGCAATCGCTGCGGCATTTTTCGTTCATTACGCGCAGCACTCGACAATCATCTTTGTGGTCGGTGGAATTATTGGCGCCATTCTTCTGCTCGCCTTGTTTGATTGGGCCCTGATCGTCGTCTCTTC
>QHOJ01000142.1:0-3735 GCA_003218735.1 Verrucomicrobiota bacterium | reverse complement strand
AATTGTGTTTATTGGCCTTGCCGTGATTGGCATCCTCGTGCAAGCGGCATCTCTGCGCGGCAGCCGCGCGACAATTCCTTGAACCGCTGTAGCCGTCGCCCTGCCTGTCACGTCGTAGCCTTGCAAAGACGGATGGGCGACGCGTACGCTTCGCACAGCGAAGCGGCTACCAGCGGGCGATTGGATCAATCGCTCCTATGTGAACCCTTCGCTACATTGCTAGCGCATTTAATAATCGTCGCGCCATAAATTTTTGCTGACAAATCCAACGGCGCCAGCAAGAATCCGCTCCATGAGTTCACAAACAACTGGATTACGCGTTGCCAGCGTAATTTTCGCGCTTTTTGCGCTCGGTCACATAGCGCGATTAATAAAACATGCCCCAGTGACGGTTGGAAGCCATCACATATCCATGGCGGTGAGCGTGGTGGCGCTTATCATTGCCGCTGGATTAAGTATCTGGATGTGGCGACTTGCCTCCAAGACGTAAGCCAGAAATAAATCGTCCCCGGAAATGATCATCGGCGTGTCGCCTCGAGCCAATCCGCGGGGACATCTACAGACGATCGGTCAAGCTCGGCGAGCGAGCCACAGCCGAGGAGCTTAAGGGTGCGAATGAGATCGGTACGCAGAATCTCGATCGCGCGCGCCACACCGGCGCCACCAGCGGCGCCAAGTCCGTAGGCATACGCGCGGCCTACCAGCACAGCCCGCGCGCCGAGACACAGCGCTTTCACAATGTCGCTGCCTCGCCGGATTCCACCATCCAGAAGTACCTCAATACGATCCCCTACGCTGGCCAAAACTTCAGGTAGCATGCGTAACGTCGGTGCGACTCCGTCAAGCTGCCGGCCACCGTGATTCGACACCACCAGCGCGTCCGCTCCCGCATCCACTGCACGACGGGCATCCTCTCCGGTGTGAACGCCTTTGATAACGATGGGACCCTCCCAAGCTTCGCGAATCCAGCCGAGATCGTGCCAGCTCACCATTGCCTGCTCAAGAGCGGTGGCGACATCGGCGTACAGCATCGGTCCCTTTCCGGGTATGACGACATTGGAAAACTTCATCAGCCCGCCATCAGCGAGGAAGCTCGCCAACCAGCGCGGTTTTAATAGGAACTGACTTACAAAAGGCAACATCAATCCAAATTTGCGGCTTAGGAGTTCCTTAACGCCATTTCGGAGGTCGCGTTCTCGCAGGCCGGCCACTGGCGTATCGATTGTGACGACCAGCGCGGAAAACCCGGCGGCTCGCGCGCGTTCGATGGCCGAAAGCGCGCAGTCACGACCTCCGATCAGGTAGAGTTGATACCAGAGGGGCCCCTTCGACGTGGCGGCCACATCCTCCAGAGCGCAGCCGGAGAGAGTTGAGAGTGTGTATGCAATTCCGGCTGTCTCAGCAACGCGCGCCGCGACCTCCTCACCGCGCGGATAAAAAAGCCGGCTACTGCCGACCGGCGCAAGAATGAGCGGCATGGAGAGAGATGTTCCGAGCAGCGTCGTGCGCAGATCGCACGTCGATGTCGCGACGGCGCAACGCGGCCGGAATGTCACCGCTTCAAACGCGCGGCAATTTGCGCGCAAAGTCAGTTCGGCCTCCGCGCCGCCGTCGATATAATCGAATATCACACGGGGAAGTCGCCGTTTGGCGACACGCCGCAGATCTTCAATGTTGATCACGCGCGGCGGTTGAACATGCTTGTGCATCATGTGCCTGTAAAGAACATCACGCAGGACGAAAGTCAGTGGCGAAAATGACGGATACTGGTGAAGATCATCGCCATGTTCCGCTCATTAGCAGCGGCAATTATTTCCGCATCGCGAACTGAGCCGCCCGGCTGGATCGCGCACGTCGCACCGGCATCGGCCGCTGCGATCAATCCATCTGGAAACGGAAAAAAGGCGTCGCTTGCGACGGCGCTGCCTTTGAGCGAGAGCCCGGCTGCTTCTGCTTTCCAAACCGCAATCCGTGATGCATCGACACGCGACATCTGTCCGGCGCCAATCCCTAGGGTACGATCAGCCTTGGCATAAACGATCGCATTAGATTTCACGTGCTTGACGACACGCCATCCGAATAGCATGGCGTTCAGCTCAGTTTTTGTCGGTTGCCTTCTCGTTACCGCATTTAGGGGAACTTGATTTGCAGTGTCTGGATCCTGGACCAGCACTCCGCCGCAAACCGAGCGAACGTCGATTGTCGATCTTGCTTCGGCCGCCGAAGTGATCAGCTGGATGAGGCGCAGGTTCTTTTTCTTCTGCAAAATCGCGCGGGCTTCGGATTTGAATTTCGGAGCGATGATGACCTCGCTGAAAATTTCCCCGATCGCTTTGGCCAATACTTCGTCGATCGGGCGGTTACAAATAATGATCCCGCCAAAAGGCGCTTGTTTATCCGTGGCAAAGGCTTTTTCCCATGCCGCGTGAAGATCGGCATCGGAGCCTACACCGCACGGATTTGTATGCTTAAGAATCGCCACGGTTGGTTCCTCGAACTCGCCGATCAAATTCGTCGCCGCGCTGATGTCGAGAATGTTATTAAAAGAAAGTTCTTTCCCGTGAAGTTTTTCAAAATGTTTATTAAAATCGCCGTAGAGTGCCGCGCTTTGATGCGGATTTTCTCCGTAGCGCAAACGCGTCACCAGCGGCAGGGAGACGGAGAATGAAGCTTCGGTCACTTGCTCCTTTTCCAGGAAATTGCTGATGACGCGATCGTACTCGGAGGTTTTGATGAAGGCCCTGATCGCAAGACGTTCGCGCAATCTTAGAGTCGTCTCGCCATCGTTGTTGCGCATGTTTTCCAGCACTACGTCGTAATCGGCCGGATCGACAACCACCGTAACCGATTCGTAATTCTTTGCGGCGCTGCGGATCATTGACGGCCCACCGATGTCGATGTTTTCAATCGCTTCCGCGAATGTTACGTCCGGCTTGGCAATCGTTGCTTCAAACGGATACAGATTGACTACAACGAGATCGATCGGCTCGAATCCGCATTCACGAGCTTCAGCCTCGTGTTTCGGGTTGCCGCGCTTGTAAAGAAGGCCGCCGTGCACGCGCGGATGCAAAGTTTTCACGCGCCCTTCCAAGACCTCGGGAAATGCGGTGAAACTGGAGATCTCACGCACGGGAACGCCTTCATTGCGCAACAACTCGGCTGTTCCGCCGGTGGAGATGCGCGCGCGAATGACGCGATACCGGTTTTATCGGAAACAGAGATGAGGGCGCGGGTGATTTTCATGAAGAGTTAAAGCGTCGAAGCGGTCAACATCCGCGGCTCGCGATTCGCTTCAATCCTTCAACGCTTGAGCGCTTCAACGATCCAGAATGACGTTCTTCGCCGCGGGATAAAGCACTGGACAGCACCCGATCGTTTCGCAAAACGCCTTACTGAAATGACTGAGACTTGAATATCCCACCTCGGTCGCAGCTTCGGTCACGTTGTAGCGGCCGGTGCGTAACAGCTCGGCCGCGCGTTCCATTCGCAGATTGCGCAAATATTGCGGTATGGTAAGACCGACTTCGCGTGAAAAAATCCGGCTGAGATAAAATGGGCTGCAACCAACTTCTTGTCCGAGGAGTTCGAGCGTCGGCGGATTTGCCAAATCACGCTGCAGTAGTTCCTTGGTTCGTTCGACCCGTTCACGCGCGACTCGCTTTTGCCGCATGCAGAAAAATTCCGGGTCCTTCGGCGCAAAAAGGAAATGCGCCATCAGCTCGAGCGCTTTGCTTT
>QHOJ01000141.1 GCA_003218735.1 Verrucomicrobiota bacterium | reverse complement strand
TGCGGATCCCAATCTCTGACGAGATCGCGAATTGTATTCAAGCCATTCGCGACTGCTTCTTCGGAAATCATTTTACCATCGACGCCAATTCGTTCGCGGAACGTAACGAGGTGAGGGGAGGTGAACAGGCCGGTGCGATATTTTTGCGTACGCAGGATCGAATCAATCATTGCGCAAACGGAGCCTTTCCCATTGGTTCCGGCGACGTGGATGACCCGGGCGCGGCCGAGATCGATATGGAGCTCGGCGATGAGCCGCTGGATATTTTCGAGCCCGAGTTTAATCCCGAAGCGCTGAAGGCCGTAGAGCCAGGCGAGCGCCTCTCGGTAATTCACGGCACGACGGAAAAGTAACTGAGTAATTGACTGAGCTGTTCCCGCATCTTTTTGCGGTGCACGATCATGTCGATCAAACCATGTTCCTGGAGAAATTCAGCAGTCTGAAATCGTTCCGGCAAATCCTGATGCGTAGTCTCTCTAATAACGCGCGGACCGGCAAAGCCGATCATGCTCTTCGGTTCGGCAATGATGACGTCGCCTAACGAAGCGAAGCTTGCCATGACGCCTGCGGTGGTGGGATTAGTCAGAACAGAAATGTAAGGAAGCCGCTGTTCGGCATGATGCGCAAGAGCGCCGCTCGTTTTAGCCATTTGCATCAGGCTCAGCATTCCTTCGTACAAGCGAGCGCCACCGGACGCCGCCACGATAATGACGGCACAGCCTTCAGCGGTTCCATATTCGATTGTGCGCGTAATTCTTTCCCCGACCACAGAGCCCATTGTGGCGGCAAGAAACCCGAAATCCATGACGGCGATTGCGACCTTATAGCCGTCGAGTATCCCGTAGCCGCTGATCACGGCATCGGTCAGGCCGGTACGCTCCTGGTAATTCTTGAGGCGGTCTTTGTAAGTCGCCATTCCTTGAAAACGCAACGTATCAACGGATTTCAAATCGGCATCCATCTCGACAAAACTTTCCGGATCGAGCAGATTGTCGATTCGTTCCTTAGCCGATTGCGTAAAATGATAGTCGCAGCGCGGACAGACGCGCTGGTTTTGAGCGAGTTCGATTTCAGGCACAACCTCGGAACAGCCCGGACACTTCTGGAAAAGACCGTGTGGGATGTCGCGCTTCTTGCGATTTTGGGACTTTATTGCTGGTTTTTTGAAAATCGCCATGTGAATTATGCGCCCGCCGCCGTCGCCGCATGAACGGAGATAGCACCGGCGCGTTTCAAAACCCGAGCGCATTCGTTCAGGGTCGATCCAGTCGTCAAAACATCGTCAATTAAAAGCACGCGTAAACCTCGCACGTCCGCGTTTTTTCGTAAACGAAAGGCGTTGTGCAAATTTTCCATGCGCTCGGCGCGATCGAGCGCCGTCTGTGTGGTCGTGTGGCGAATACGTTCAAGCAGCCGTCTGAATGGGAGGGAAACATGGACAGCTAACAATTCTGCAAGCACGCTCGCCTGATTAAAGCCACGTTCCCGCTCGCGTGCCGGATGCAACGGCACTGCAATGATAACGTCAAATCGGTGGCTCCGAAGCCGGGGATCATCCAGCGCTGCGCAGAGCCAGCATGCAACCAGGTGGCGCAGATAGATTTGGCGGCCGTATTTAAAATTGTGAATAATTTCGCGGACGATCCCGCGACTGCGATAGGCGGCGACCGCAGCGTCAAAATGAATTGTGCGATGGACGCAGTTCGCACATGTGAACGCGCCGATAATCGCACCCTCAAAAGGTTCAGAGCATCTTGCACAAAACGGTGGAACGATGCGGACCATTTTCTCCTCGCACTTTGCACAAAGGTACTCGCTCGGCGCGACTATCGTTGCGCAAACCGTGCAGACTGGCGGGTAAAGGAGCGATACGATCGCCCGCAGGCCACTAAAGTTTCCCAAGGCCAACATATCTCAACCAGTTGCGCATTATCAACCATGTCAAGCCGGCAATAACCAGCGGTATAATGCCCACGAGCAGATTCTTTCCCAGCCACGGCAACTCAAGCATCCCTCGGTGTGCGATGCGGTTGAATGCGCCGGCAGCAAAAATCCAACCCGCATGCAAGCCAATCGGCAGCCAAAGCGAGCGGGTCAGCACGCGCGCGTCCGCCAGAATCCAGCCAATGAGAAACAACGTAAGGAACGCCGAACCCAGCATTATAGGATCTGCAAATTGCGCAAAGGAATGAGCAATTGAATTCAAGCCAGATGTCCACGTTACAATTGTCGATGTGTGCTCGGGCGCTTTTAGAAAATGAACAATCGAAAAGATCGCAGAGGCGG
>QHOJ01000140.1 GCA_003218735.1 Verrucomicrobiota bacterium | reverse complement strand
AGGACCCGCCGTCGAATGATTATGGTCCGACGCGCAAACGTGGGCGCGGCTTCTCGAATTTTTTCCTCGCTCCTGCAGAGGTTTTTGTGACGGTGGCGACCATCAATACTTACGAAGGAAACTCTGCAGCCGCTGGATATGGCGTCTGGCGTGGCTTAGGCCGCTCGGCCGCTAGGCACGTGGCTGGCCTGCTTGAGATAGTAACGTTTCCATTTCCTGCGTGGCGGGAAAGCTATTACCCGATGCTTCCGCCAGATATTCCATACATTCACGCTGGCTACGCGGAATTCCCGCCCGAGCTCGGCAACGAATCGAAATATCCCTACGTGCGTGATTATTAGGCATGCTCGCCTGGTCTAACGTGGCGGCGTAGGGCTTGCTGCGATCAGGGAAAACTGCGACGGCGATCCGTCTTCTGGTTGACGGCGCTCAACGGCGACGTACAGATGATGCGACACGCTGAGGCGGTCGAGCGATGCAATCGCGGCGTTTTCCCACGTTGCCGGCCATAGGCATTTTAATATTTGTCTATTTCATTGCCGGCAAGTTCGGGTTGATGTTGGCATCTCTGCACGTCAGCGCATCGCCGGTGTGGCCGCCAGCAGGAATAGCGCTCGGTGCATTGCTCGGGCTCGGCTACCGCGTCTGGCCCGCCATATTTATCGGTGCATTTTTTGTAAACCTCACGACTGCGGGCAATGTGGATACGTCACTCGCCATTGCTAGCGGCAACACACTGGAGGCGCTTTGCGGCGCTTGGTTCGTGAATCGGTTCGCCGGGGGTACAACCGTCTTTGATCGTCCGCAGGGTGTTTTTAAGTTCGCGCTCACAGCGGCGGTTAGCACAATCATCGGTCCAGCTTTCGGTGTGACCAGTCTTGCCCTGGCCGGTTTCGCGGATTGGGCGAATTATGGCGCGATCTGGCTAACGTGGTGGCTGGGCGACGCAACCGGCGATCTTCTGATCGCTCCATTGATTGTTCTCTGGAGCATCCCATCAAAGCGGCGCTGGAACAGGAGGGAGGCGGTAGAGGTGGGCATCCTGTTACTGCTACTCTTCGTCCTCAGCGAGGCGGTTTTTGGGGGATGGCTCGCAATTTCTGCCAAAAATTATCCAATCGCATTCATTTGTGGACCGATTGTAATTTGGACGGCCTTCCGTTTCACGCAGCGCGAAACGGCCAGCGGCATCTTCATTCTTTCAGCCATCGCGATTTGGGGCACACTTCATGGTTTCGGACCGTTTCTTAGCGAAACGGAAAATCAGTCACTCCTTGTCCTGCAGTCCTGGACGGCTGTGCTCACTATTACTGCGATGGCGCTTTCCGCCGGCATGGCGGAACGCAGGCGCGCCGAGGAGGCGCTCCAACAGCAAAATGCTGCGGTCGAAACGGCCAACCGGACGAAAGATCATTTTCTGGCAATGCTTTCTCACGAACTACGCACGCCGCTCACTCCGGTAATTTCCGCGCTCGAAGCGCTCGAGACCGAACCGGCACAAACGCGAGAAGTCAAAAGCGCGTTGGCCATGATCCGTCGAAATGAGGAACTTGAAACGCAGCTAATCGATGACCTGCTCGACTTCACGCGCATCGCGAAAGACAAATTGCAATTGAGATTTGCTCCAGTTGATGCCCACGTCGCGATCTCAGACGTGGTGGAAATGTGCCGCGCGGAAGTTGAATCCAGAAAACTACAAGTGCATCTCAACCTGCACGCGAACACGCATTACGTGGCCGCGGATGCAGCGAAGTTCCAACAAATCATCTGGAATCTGCTAAAAAACGCGACCAAATTCACGCCCGAGGACGGAGAGATTGCCATCTCGTCTTCAAATCCGTCGCCGGAAATTCTGACAATCACTGTGCGGGATACCGGTATTGGCATGGAGTCCGAAATCATGCAACGAATTTTCGATCCATTCGAGCAGGGCAACCGCTCCTTTGAGCGCCGCTTCGGCGGCCTCGGCCTGGGACTGGCAATTTCAAAGTCACTCGCCCAGGCGCACGGTGGCACGCTTACCGCTCAAAGTGATGGCCGCAATCACGGATCGACATTCCTGTTGTCGATGCAAACAATTTCGCCGGCTGAAGGACTGGATGTCCCTGCTAAAACAACCGGCGAGAGTTCCCGCCAGGGTTTGAGAATTCTGCTCGTGGATGATCACGAAGACACTTGCACCGCTTTGGAAAAATTACTGGTCCGACGGGGACATCTGGTAGCAGCAACGCGTAATATGCGCTCTGCGATGGAGGCCGCGGTGCGCAATCAGTTCGATCTGCTCATCAGCGATATCGCATTGCCAGATGGGAACGGCATGGAATTGATGATGCAGATGCGCGCTATTTCCAAAATCCCGGGGATTGCCATCAGCGGCTTCGGCAATAACGGCGACATCGAAAAAAGTCTGCAGGCCGGGTTTGTTGAGCACTTGATCAAGCCGGTGAAGCTCGATGTTCTCGAGGCTGCGATTGAGCGGGCAATTGCAAC
>QHOJ01000139.1 GCA_003218735.1 Verrucomicrobiota bacterium | reverse complement strand
GCGAAATGAACATCATTACCGGCACACGCGAAAATGTTCTGCTCGTGCCGACGCGTGCCCTGCTTGTCGATCAAGCCCTGATCGTGAAAGGCGGCATCGTGCACAAGCGCATTGTGCAGGTTGGATTTCGCACCCTCGATTTCACGGAGGCCATGAGCGGTCTCACGGAAGGCGCTCACGTAGTTCTTTCCGACCAGGATAAATTGCACCCCGGAGAACCGGTGCGACAACGAATGATCAGCTCGCCGCGAGCGCCAAAGGAACCATGACGCCGCCACTTCACATTGCGTTGCGTTTTTTAACCCATCGCAAACGGGCATTGCTCCTCAGCCTAAGCGGTGTCGTCTTCGGGGTCGCCATTTTCATCTGCACCCAGGCACAGACCCAGGGCTTCGCGCGACATTTCATCGATTCCACTATCGGCAGCAACGGTGCGCTGATGATCCGGTCACGGTTCCGCCCGCGTTACGAACCACTCATTGTCTCCTCGAAGACTTCTGACGGCAAGGCGGGGCGCCGCTCGTATTTCGAGGGGATCACCAACGCAAATGAAATCATGCGGGTAAGCAGGAAGTTCTCCAATGTCGTTTCCTGTTCGCCGGTCTTGCGCGGAACACTGAGCGCACGCGCCGGGTTTGAAAATGCGACTATCGATCTTTATGGAATCGAACCCGCTCTTCATGCGCAAACGACCGATCTTCTCCATCAACTGGTCGAGGGCAGCTTTGACGATTTTCGAAACAACACCAGCTCGATTATCATTGGTTCGCGTCTGGCGGAGATCCTTCAAGCCGGCCTCGGCGACACCGTGCAACTGCTTGCGCCCAGCGGTGAGTACTGGCGGTTCACCGTTGCGGCGATCGCGCGCGCGGGCATCGGATCGATTGATGCCACCCGGATTTATTCCCACGCCCGCGTCGCACAGGCCCTCCTGCAACGGCCGTTTGGCGCGTCGATGATTATTTATAAACTGCGCGATCCAGACCGCGCACCAGCTCTGGCCAGTCATTTCGAAAGATTGTTCCAGCATGGAGCAGATAGTTGGCAACAGCGTGAGGAAAGTACCCTTCAACTTTTTCTAACCTTGAGAATGTCCGTCGCGATTACTGTCTCGCTAATCATTTTGCTCGCCGGTTTCGGTATTTTCAATGTGCTGACGATGTCTGTTCTCGCGAAGATAAAGGAGATCGCGATTTTGCGTTCGATGGGTTACCGGCGGATCGACATCAGTGCGATTTTTCTGTGGCAGGGCGCCCTCATCGCCGTGGCCGGCTCCGTCTTCGGCTGTTTGCTCGGCGCGCTAATGACCTGGGGGGTGTCGCATATTCCCATTCGGATCCGCGGCCTGCTTTACACTGATTATTTTTTAGTGACATGGGATTGGCGACACTACGTCTTTGCAACGTTGCTCGCGATCCTCGCCGTGTTCATTGCGAGTTATGTTCCAGCGCGTCGCGCCGCCGAGTTGCCGCCGGTTGTCACGATTCGGGGCTCCAGATGAACTCGGAAACTTGCCTTAGTTGCGAAGCGATCGAGCGTTATTTGGGGGAAGAAGAAGAGCGTGTGCACGCGCTGCGGGGCGTATCGCTCGACGTCGAGCCAGGCAGTGTCCATGCGGTTGTTGGCCCGTCGGGCTGCGGGAAAAGCTCGTTGCTCTACATTCTAGGATTGCTCGATCTGCCCGATGCCGGCCACGTATCAATCGAATCGGAGCCAGTGTCCCAACTGAGCGATGACGAACTTGCACATAAACGGAGCAAGTTCATCGGCTTCATTTTTCAATTCCATTTTCTGATGGAAGATTTCACCGCGCAGGAAAACGTGATGATTCCGATGCGCAAGCTTGGGCAACTCTCCGATCGGGAGATGCGGGAGCGCGCTGCCGGCTTACTCGAATCGGTTGGGTTGGGCGACAAATTGCGAAGGCCCAGTCGTCATCTCTCCGGAGGCGAACAACAGCGTGTAGCCATTGCGCGGGCACTAGCCAACGATCCGCGAGTCATCCTCGCCGACGAGCCAACCGGAAATCTCGATACCGCCAACTCCGAGCGCGCCTTTGAACTACTGCAAAACATCGTACAACAGGGAGGGAAAGCTTTGCTTCTGGCCACGCATAATCCGATCATCGCCGAAGCCTGTGATTGGATCCATGAAATGAGAGACGGCCTTATTGTCGCCAGCCATCCGCGCGGCCAGCGGGATCCAAAGATCGCAAACAGCGGGAACTGACGCCGGCTGGCAGCCCGTGCTCACCAGATAAGAAAGCAAAACAGCCGGACCCTTTCGAGTCCGGCTGCTGTGATTTATTTGTTGTTTCGGCTTAGTAATCCATTCCGCCCATGCCGCCCATTCCGCCGCCGGGCATCGGAGGAGTCTTTTCCTTTTCAGGAATCTCCGTCACGAGTGCTTCGGTGGTGAGCAACAGACCAGAGATCGACGCGGCGTTTTGTAACGCAGTGCGCGCGACCTTGGTTGGATCGACAATTCCCGCCTTCACCAGGTCGGTGTATTCATCGGCGGAGACGTCGTATCCGTCGTTGCCTTTGCGCTTTTTCACTTCCTCAACGGCGAGCGCGCCTTCCTTGCCCGCGTTGTCGGCGAGCTGACGCGTCGGCTCTTCAATGGCGCGGCGCACAATCGCCACGCCAACTTTCTCGTCGGCTTCGAGGTCTTTGATGTTGTCGAGCACCTTCTGCGTGCGCAGGTATGCGACACCGCCGCCTGCGACGATGCCTTCCTCAACCGCCGCGCGAGTAGCGTGCAACGCATCTTCGACGCGCGCTTTCTTCTCCTTCATCTCGGTCTCGGTCGCCGCGCCGACATTAATGACGGCCACGCCGCCCGCGAGTTT
>QHOJ01000138.1 GCA_003218735.1 Verrucomicrobiota bacterium | reverse complement strand
ACTGCTACCACACGGCAACCCTCGCGTTGCGTCTCGACAAGCCGGCGCGCCACATTACGGATTCGCTCGGCAGTTCCGACCGAAGTGCCGCCATATTTTTGAACAATCAGGCGCATGTCAGCAGTAAATTAGTATTGAAACAGAGGAAACGAAGAACAGAAACAGAAAGGAATGTCTTCGCTTCAGAGGCACGGCCTTAATTGCAACATGTGCTAGAGGCCAAGAAGACGCCGGACTTCGCTCGTGACCGGCGCAACCGGTATTAGCGCCTCCATTTGTTCCTGCATCGCATCGGGATCCTTCAATCCGTGCCCCGTCACAGTGCAGACGATCCGGCTTCCCTCCGGAATTTCTTTAAAGGAATACCTCGCGTCCTTTGAATCGCGGCATTTGAACAGTCCGGCAATCGCTGCGGCGCTTGCTGGTTCATCAAAAATTCCTTCGTGCCGCGCCAGCCATGTCTGTGCGACAACAATCTCTCCGTCGGAAACTATGTCGATTGCTCCACGCGATTCCTCAATTGCGACACGCGCCTGCTTCCAACTCGCCGGATTACCAATTCGAATAGCCGACGCGACGGTTTCCGGGTTCTCGATGATTCTATTGTGAAAGATCGGTGCCGCGCCTGCGGCCTGAAAACCGATCATTGCCGGCAATCTTGTCGATCCATTCGACTGGCGCTCAGGGCGGGTTCTTTGGCGCGCATAATATTCCTGGTACCCTGCCCAATACGCGGTGATGTTGCCGGCATTACCGACCGGGAGCAAATGAAAATCGGGTGCATTGCCCAGAACCTCGACAATCTCAAATGCCGCGGTCTTTTGTCCGGCGATCCGATCCGGGTTAATAGAATTCACAATGACAAAGCCGTCGCGCTCGCCAAGCTCCCGCACGATTCGAAGTGCATCATCAAAGTTTCCATTAACCGCCACGATTTTCGCTCCGTAGGCGAAAGCCTGCACTAATTTGCCGCTCGCAATTTTTCCCGCGGGCAAAATCACCGCGCACGAAATTCCCGCCCGCGCCGCATATGCTGCCGCCGAGGCGGAAGTATTTCCGGTTGAAGCGCAGACGAGAGCGCTCGCGTTCCGCTCGAGCGCTTTAGAGACGGCCACGGTCATACCACGGTCTTTGAACGAACCGGTCGGGTTAACCCCTTCGTTTTTGACGAAAACATCGCAGCCGCGGCCAACTCGTTTGCTTAATTGCGCACAATGAATGAGCGGCGTGTTACCCTCACCGAGGGAAATAATCGGGGTTGAATCGGAAAATGGAAGATATTCACGGTACCGTTCAATGACTCCCCTGCCCTGTTTCAGCTTTGCGTTTGTCGCTTGCATCGGCAATTTTCAATTCGAAACAAATCCGCGCGATTGTCGATCCGCAAGTGCAGTTGTAAGATCAACCCCGTAATGCCTGCGCTCAGCAAAAAGGATAAGCTGCGGCTCCTGACCACGATTCTGGAAAGTCGCCATGCCGACTTGCGCGAGCAGAATTTGAATCGTCAGGGCAAGGGCCACTTTCACGTTTCCGGAATGGGCCACGAAGCGCTCGCAGCGGTTTCATTTCTCATGGAGCCGGAAGATTACATTGTACCTTACTACCGCGATCGCGGTCTCATTCTCGGACGCGGCATGACGACACGCGAGCTCGGCTTGGAATATTTCGCCAAACGCAATACTGGCAGCGGTGGCCGCCAGATGCCGTCGCACTACAGCAACGCGAAGCTGCATATCTGGAGCGTGCCGACGCCGACCGGTTCACAGCTTCTCCCCGCCTGCGGCATTGCGTGGGGCATCAAGCTCGATCGCAAAAGAAATCTCGTGGTCACAACAGTCGGCGACGCCGCGACACGCCAGGGCGATTTCTTCGAAGCCGTTTCTTTCGCTAAAGAAAAGAAACTGCCTCTGTTGCTCGTCGTTGAAGACAACGCTTACGGCATCAGCATGCCGACTCGCAAAACCAATCCGCTCGCACTCGGTGTTCTTGAGGCGAGCGATTGGCAACAGATCGATGGCCGCGATGTCCAGAAAGTTTATGACACGGCGAGGGCCGCGATGGAGAAAATCCGCGCCGGCAATGGCCCGGCGTTTTTCTGGGTAAAGATGGAACGGCTTTCCAGCCACACCAGTTCAGACGATCAGAAGCTTTATCGCGAGGAGGCAGAATTGCGCGCTCTCGAAAAATCCGATCCACTCAAATGCTGGAAGGATCAACTGATTGAGGAAGGTGTGATCACCGCCGAGGAATTCGCAAAGATCGACAACGACATCAAGGAGCGCATCCGGGGCGAGTATAGCGACGCAGAGAAAGTCGAAGATCCGTCACCCAACGAACTTCTCGCCAATGTCGTCAAATTACCGCCGAAGATCGACAATGAGATCCTCCCGCCTGGGAAGTACCGAATTGGCGATACTGTGAACAAAACATTGCGTGCCGGGCTCGAAGAAGATCCGCGCCGTATCATTTTCGGCGAGGACATCGAAGATCCAAAAGGCGGCGTGTTTCGTCTTACGCAAAAACTTTCAACCGAATTTCCCAAACAGGTTTTCAATTCGCCGCTCGCTGAATCGACGATCCTTGGCGTGGGTTGCGGTCTCGCGGCCTACGGGAAACGACCGGTGTTCGAGCTGCAATTTATCGATTTTATTTATCCAGGCTTCAACCAGCTCGTCACGAACATCTCGAATTTACGCTGGCGATCGTTCGGAAATTGGAATTGCCCTTTGGTGATTTATGCACCTTACGGCGCTTATCTTCCGGGCGGGAGTTTGTGGCATAGCCAGGCCAACGAATCGGCGCTCGCGCATTATCCCGGCCTGAGCGTTGTCATTCCAAGCACGCCGGAAGACGCGGCCGGATTGCTTTGGACCGCAATGCATAGCGAAGATCCTGTGATCTTTCTAATTCCGAAACATCTGCTCTGGGCCGAACACGAATCGCACGAACCCGTCTGCGCCGTGCCGTTTGGTCAGGCGCGCAAATGCAGCGCATGGGGAAACGCCGTCGAGAAATCTTTCGAAGCGATCGCTAAGATCAGCGACGAAACTAGCGTCGAGCTGATCGACTTGCGTTCAATCGTGCCGTGGGACAAAGCGGCCATCGAAGAATCCATGCGAAAAACCCGACGTCTTGTCGTCGTGCAAGAAGACACGGAAAATTGCAGCGTCGGGCAGATGATCATCTCGCATCTCACCGGTGAGGCCGATCTCTGGAGCATGATGATCAGTCCCCCAATTCTCGTGAGTAAAGCGAACGTCATGATCGGTTACAATCCGATCTATGAATACGCCGCGCTGCCGGACATCGAGCGCATTGTCGCCGCAATCAGGCGCTCGATTTCGACAGGGCAGGAACGTCCTGTAGCCGCGGTCGCTGGTGTAGAGGCGGTTGCCTCCAGCCGCAAAGTCGAGCCTACGCCTGAGGACAGGCGCCCGTACACGCCGACGATCAACACGACGAAACGGCGCGCACAAAGCATCACTGTTCCAATCATGGGCGAAGGAATTCGTAACGCGAAGATCGTTTCGCTTTTGAAAAAAACTGGCGATCCGATCGCGCTCGACGATGACCTATGCGAAGTCGAAACCGATAAGGCCGTTTATCCGATTCAGTCTTCCTTCATTGGAGTAATGGGCGAATGGAAAACGAAGGTTGGTGATACCGTCGATATCGGCCAGGAACTCGGCACCATTTTGACCGGCGATGGTGAACCTGTAGCGGCAACCTCGAAAGCGTTCGAGGCTACAGATGCGGAGTCGGCTATCTCCAGCCGCAAAGAGGAAAAGGCTGCGCCTGAGGACACGCGCCGCTACATCGGAATCGAACCGGCCCTTTCGCCTACGATCACGCGTAAACTTAGCCGCGTTATTCCTGCCAACTTGCAGATCGACGCGCGTTGGAACTCAATCCGACAGGCGCGCGATGCGGCGAAAAA
>QHOJ01000137.1 GCA_003218735.1 Verrucomicrobiota bacterium | reverse complement strand
CTGATACGCCTCGACAATTCGATTGAGAAATTTCGCGCGAATAATGCAGCCGCCCCGCCAGATGGTGGCGATGTCGCTGAGGTTTAGGTTCCACTTGTATTCAGTGCTCGCTCCACGAAGAAGCTCCATTCCTTGCGCGTAAGAAACAATTTTCGAGACATAAAGCGCACTACGCACCGCATCGACTAATTTCGCGCGATTACCTTTAAATTTTCGAACCTTTGGTTGGGGCAAGATTTTTGAGGCGGCCACACGCTCTTCTTTCCGTGACGAGATCACGCGTGCTTCAACGGCCGCGTTAATTGTCGAGATGACAACTGATTGTTTAATCGCCGATTGAAGCGTCCAAATACCCGTTCCTTTCTGCCCGGCTTTATCCAGGATAACGTCGACAAGTGGCTTTCCCGTCTCCGGATCAATCTTTCGGAAAATTTGGGATGTGATCTCAATCAGGTAGCTATCGAGTTTGCCTTTGTTCCAGTCTGCGAAAGTCTCGGCGAGTTGTGCGGCGCCCATCTCCGCGATGTCTTTGAGGATTGCATAGGCTTCGCAAATCAGCTGGATATCGCCGTACTCGATTCCGTTATGCACCATCTTGACGTAGTGACCGGCGCCGTCCAGTCCCATGTATCGACAGCACGGTTCGTCGTCCACGTGGGCGGCGATCTTGCGGAAAATGGGTGCGATGATTTCCCATGATTCGCGCGAGCCGCCAGGCATTAGGGAGGGACCTCTGAGAGCACCTTCTTCGCCGCCGGAGACGCCGCAGCCTACAAAATGAATTCCGCGGTTCTCTAATTCTTTGCCGCGCCGTTGGGTGTCGGTGAAGAGAGAATTTCCGCCGTCGATGATGACGTCGCCTTTCTCCAACAAAGGCGCGAGCTGTCCAATGACCGCATCCACCGGCGAACCGGCTTTTACCATGATCATCGCTTTGCGCGGTTTCTTGAGCGCGCCGACGAATTCCTCCATCGTGCGCGTCGGCTGAATGTTTTTACCCTTGGCGCGTCCAACGGCAAATTTCTCCGTGACTTCAGTGGTGCGATTAAAAACGGCGACCGAAAAGCCCTTTGATTCCATGTTCAGGGTGAGGTTTTCGCCCATCACAGCAAGACCAATAAGTCCAATATCACATTGATTCGGGGTCATTTTAGTATCTTCTTATCTGACGTCTCTACGAGGAGGCTTAGTCTAACGAGCATTTGGAGCGCATGGCAAATTCGGTTTGTGAAGTTTTATTAACGGAAGCGCGACTGAAAGCACCGCCGGAAGTTCTCGATCCATCGAGTTCGCTCAGGACGAGCCTTGCGGTTGGAGCGGTAGTCGATTTTTGGGGAATTGTCCGCGGCGCCGAGGACGGCCGGGAAATCGACGGAATCGAATACGAAGCGCATCAAGAAATGGCTGAGCATCAATTGAAGCTGATCGCGCAGCAAGCCATCGAAGAATTCGCGCTTGAACGGGTTATCATTCACCATCGAATTGGATTTATTGGTGCAGGCGAAGCGTCGCTTTTTATGCGGGTGTCAAGCCGGCATCGCGCGGAAGCGTTTCGGGCGAGTCAATGGGCGATGGACGAACTGAAGAAGAAGGTTCCGATTTGGAAACGAGCGCAATACAAGATCGACCGGTCTTCGCCAAGGCTACGGCGCGGCAGACAGACGCGACAAGCGGCATGAACTGGGCGAACCGAATCACGTTGAGCCGCCTGATGCTCACCATCCTTTTTGTTCTCGCGCTAAATTCTTCCTGGCATTACGCGCGCACTTCCGCGCTTGTGATTTTTCTCGTTGCCGGACTGACCGATTTTATCGATGGCGAAATCGCCCGGCGCTACGGGATCATCACCAATTTTGGGAAGTTAATGGACCCGCTCGTCGATAAAATC
>QHOJ01000136.1 GCA_003218735.1 Verrucomicrobiota bacterium | reverse complement strand
TTCCATGCACACGTAAATTATCCGACGAGGGGCGCGGAGATTAGCGTCGCCATTTCACATCCAGTCGGTCGATGGCAAATTGACAATGCCTCATTCGCGCCCGAGCGCGAGCGATAGCCACGCTTTGCTTGTCTATCTTGCAATTGAAACGCCGATCCGGCGTTAGCTTAACAAACGGTCGAGCGAGTCCACGCAAATCTGTGACCAGCTCTCAAGCGATTCGCGGCGAGCCATCAACTCGGCCCTGGTCAGAAAGGCGAGATTAGTAATCATCGCCTCACGCTTTTCCACTTTCTGTTGTGCTAAGTCGAAGACGTGCACGATACCAAGATGGACGCGCCCCACCTCGGTAGTGTCGTCGTTCAAAAGTGCAACAATCCGATCTTCAAATTGAGTGTCGATCTTGATCTCCTCGTTAACTTCGCGCTCAACGCCCGCGCGATAGGCCTGCTCATCCAGGGCGAAGAGCGATTCGTCGGTCTCGTTCATGTGACCGCCGATTCCGATTGAGCCTTTCGCGACAAGCCGCTGTTCGCCCTTGTTCTCAAACGCGAGGAGCACGTACGGAATGATTTGTTTGTAAGTGGGATCATTCTCAGCCTGAACACGAGGGAAAAAGAAATTATTTCCGCGCGAAAGCAATGCAGCGAGATAGTTTTCGGGTTCAAAATTGAGCCCGTGAAAATTCCCAAGTTGATCGAGCAAACTGCGTCTGACGACGAGAACATTTTCGTCAGGCGCCTTCATCCTATGCAGGTGCTGTAGGGGATAGTGTTAGCGTCCGGGTGTTTGCAATTGGGAAGCTGACAGCTTCCCCTACAGAGATCGAACGTAACCCGCGGTGGAGGCATACCATCAAAATGAGTAGTTGAGACCAATTTGTGGGCCGAGAAGATTCAAACTTGGATTCGGATCGGTCTGCCCGCCATTGGAGAGGTGCTGGTAAAGGATTCCCGCATTCAATTTCCAATGGTCATTCATTTTGTAGGAAATGCCCGCCGCCGTCAAAATGTTGAAGGTGAAATCCTGCCCTTGTGCACCCGGAATACCCGGATGGCTGTCGATCCAACCCAAACCCAGGCCGGCGGAAATGTACGGGACGAATCGAGTTCCTGGTCGGACGAAGTTATAACGCGAACCGAAGTTGAGTCCGAAATAATGGTTCTCGACACCGCGAAAAATGGGCTCCGCAATCGCGCTGACATAAAATTGATTGTAACCGCGGAACCAGCTGTCTGTGTTTATTGTGCCCCATCGCACCCGTACCGTTAAAAATTCCGCGCCGATTTCGTAGCTATTCGGATTACCGAAAACTCCCAGCAGATAGGCGGATTCAAGCGCCATCTCGAACCTCGGCGCATCAAGCACGCCGGTGCGTTCGCTTGCGATTTCCGGGCCGGCAAATGTTCGCAACGTTGTTGTAAGAAAGACGGAAATTGCAGCGACAGGGAGAAATTTCATCGAGCCGCGCTACGATAGATTTAGCTGTTCGAATTGCAATTATGGAGGGACGCGCTCTGCCGCGTCATAAGAAAGACGACACGGAGGTTGTCCCTCCAAAAACTTGGCAAGATCGACAGGCAACGGGCTGGTCCACTCGCCTTCCCCCTCGATCGCCAGTTTCGTCGCGTGGAGCGCGTGCCTTGGCAACAGCAGTTGGCGCTCGAGTTCGGGCGTCCAACCGGTTTGGATGAATCGCAGATAAAGCTGTTCGTCCGGTCCGTAAATTTTATCGCCCACAATCGGGCAACCAATCGAAGCGAGATGCACGCGAATCTGGTGAGTCCGTCCGGTATGCGGAATCGCCTGAATCAAAGCGAATTTGTCGTCACCAGAAGATCCGGATTTAATGAATCGTTGTTCGACATGAAATTCAGTCTGCGCAGACCCACCCGCGGGATGAATGGCTTGTTTCAGCCAAATGGCAGATTCCCGATGTTTACCTTGTCGATCTAACGGAGCATCGACAACTCTGATCTCCCATTCTGGCCAGCCCCAAACAATCGCAAGATATTCCTTTTTCACTCGTCGCTGCTGCATACGGATCCCGAATTTCCGCGCAGCGGCCGATGTTTTCGCAACCAGAACAAGACCACTCGTTTCCCGATCAAGCCGGTTCACAATCGAGACCTGCCCGTCATTGGCGATTTCAAATGCGAGGAGCTCGCGCAATTCTTTCCAAAGTGTGGCCGCGCCGTTCGGTTTCGTCGGATGCATCAAGACAAACGGCGCCTTATCGACCACGATATACTCATCCGTTTCATCGACAATTTTGAAGCTCTGCGTGATACGATTACCTCCTCGAGTTAGTTGAGTTATTATCACTGCCGCCGTGCTTGGCGCAAAAGTAGCGCGATGGTCCAAGTTGCGTTCTGGCCGCCGCAAGCCTGAGGCTCTCGCTCCAATTCGTTGACTTGACCTCAATCCCAAAACCGCTTTACCTAGACGCTTCAGCCTCAGATCACAGGAGATCGCCTTGGAACTCAAAGAAATCAAAGAGATTAAAGCCATCATCGATCTGATGAAGAGGAATGGCCTTTCGGTGTTCGAGATCGAGAAGGAAGGTTTTCGACTGAAGCTTCAAAGAGCAGTGCCGGAACAAACAACAACATCTGCTTCGCCAGCAGCGTCCTCTTCGCCTAAGGGCACCGCCATTCCCGCCGAACCGACGCGCACCGCGCGCGAAGCCGCCGAGACCAAGCCGCTCCTGAAAGACATCGTTTCGCCCATGGTTGGAACGTTCTACCGCGCCAGCTCGCCGGACGGGGCGCCGTTTGTCGATGTTGGGAAGACCGTCAATGAAGACTCGGTCGTTTGTATCATCGAAGCAATGAAAGTGATGAATGAAATCAAAGCAGAAACCAGCGGTGTCATCGCCGAAGTATTAGCAGAGAATGGCAAGCCGGTGCAATTCGGTCAGGTGCTCTTCAGAGTTCGGTAGCTGAGAGTTGAGGGTTGAGAGATTTAACGTTTAGCGCTCGTCTCGCCGGTCTCTCAACTCTCAACTAAAAACTCTCAACTCATGTTCGAGAAAGTTCTGATTGCCAATCGTGGTGAGATCGCGTTGCGCGTGATTCGCGCTTGCAAAGAACTCGGAATCCGCACCCTGGCGGTCTATTCCGAGGCAGACGTCGATTCGCTGCACGTCCAACTTGCGGATGAATCAATCTGCATCGGCGCGGCGCCGAGTTCTGAAAGTTACTTAAAGATCGATCGCATCATGAGCGCGGCCGAGATTGGCGACGTCGATGCGATCCATCCTGGCTATGGATTTCTCGCCGAGAACCCGCATTTCGCTGAAGTCTGCGAGAGCTGCAATATTAAATTCATCGGTCCCTCTTCGCGTGCAATGCAGGCCATGGGCGACAAAAACGTTGCTCGGGCGTTTGCGCGGAAAGCCGGTGTGCCGGTCACGCCGGGAAGCGACGGAATTGTGGAGTCAGAGCAGGACGCGGTTAAAATCGCGAAGAAAATCGGTTATCCGGTGATGATCAAAGCGGCAGCGGGGGCGCGTCATGAAGCCGAGAAAGCTTTTGGGAACGGGGACGTGTACATCGAAAAACTCGTCATCAATCCGCATCACATCGAGTTTCAAATTATGGCTGATCGTCACGGTCGCGTCGTTCATCTCGGCGAGCGCGATTGTTCCATTCAACGGCGCAATCAGAAGGTGATCGAGGAATGTCCATCACCGCTCATGACCC
>QHOJ01000135.1 GCA_003218735.1 Verrucomicrobiota bacterium | reverse complement strand
TAACGCCGAAGATCCGGAGAAAGATTTTCAACCCTCAGCGGGGCGAATCGATTTTTATTACGCTCCGGGCGGTCATGGAGTTCGAATCGATTCGCACGTTTATACTGGCTACAGCGTGCCGCCGTACTACGATTCGATGATCGCGAAAATCATTACGGTCGGAGCAACACGGATCAATGCGATTGATCGAATGCGGCGGGCGCTTGGCGAGTATTATATCACGGGCATTAAAACGACGGTGCCGTTTCACGCCGCCATGATGCGCAGTGCCGAATTTCGCGACGGAAACTACGACAC
>QHOJ01000134.1 GCA_003218735.1 Verrucomicrobiota bacterium | reverse complement strand
AAAGTGCCCGTGGAAGGGGTGCATGTTGGTCAGAGCGACGATTTAATCGACGTCGCGCGAAAGAAAACTGGTCGCAACCTTTTCATAGGAAAATCAACTCACAATTTCGAGCAGGCGCTGGCGGCGCAACACGAAGGCGCCGATTACATTGGCTTCGGTCCGATTTTCGCCACGCCAACCAAACCTGATTATCAGCCGATCGGGTTGAAGCAGATTGAGAGCGTGCATCGGAACGTGGCTCTTCCGATCTTTTGCATTGGCGGAATTAAAATCGA
>QHOJ01000133.1 GCA_003218735.1 Verrucomicrobiota bacterium | reverse complement strand
TTCGCGCGCGGAGTGCGCTTCCAGAATCTTGAGCGACATCAGCACGACGATGAGCGATACGCCGGGCTCGATTCCTTTCAAAGAGCCGTAGCTAAAAAAGATGGCGGCGAGCGTCACGCCCGCGAGAACGAATTTCCAGGTCACAGAGCGCAATCGATATCCTTTCGGTTCCATCCAAAATTTCGCCGCGAGCGTAATGAGGAACAGCACTGGTACCCAGGTTGCGAGGGTGCCGAACATCGGCGGCAACGTGAAAAGCAGGGCGGCCGCGAGCCACAGAAGTGGCCGCCGGGGAATGCGCCTATCTCTTTTGCGAAATGCTCTCACTTGAACAAGGCGAGTGTCCGTAAGCACCAATGAAAATGCGACTCACCAAGGGACGGCGCGATCTCGGCGGTTGGAAGACGCAAGCCGTATGGATGTCTCGCGCGCTCAGCCTCGATCACCCATAGCGCGAGCTGCGAAAGCCGCTCTTCCGGATCGCTGAACTGCAGTGCTGCAAAATCAAGATAGAGCAAACCGCCCGCTTCGGTCGCGAACTGCTTCGTCATCAGCGGTTGCCCGCGCGCCACGGCCTTCCAATCGATGTGATGTTGCGACTCACCGGGGACGTAGGTGCGCACGCCTGCAAAATCGTCGCCTTCTCCCAGCTCCGGCCCCGGCCGGTTTTGCGTCGAACGCGTACTGCCCTGCGGGAGTCTTGGATCACCGGCAGGCTTGGGATAAACAAGATAGCGCTGCGGCACCGTGACGCGTTTCAATGCGCGGAGAAAGCCCAGCGGATACACGCTGGCGAGACATAATCTTCCGATCTCATGTTCGCCGCGAGTCGGTGCAGAAAAGCGAAGGATCACTCGCACCGCTTTGCCGGCCGGGATGTCGTCGATGCGTTCGGGATCCCCATCAAAATCCGGTAGACTCAGCGCAATCCCATACCGTGTGGCGCGGGATTCATTCGTGATCTCGAACGGCAGCGAAACCTCCTGTCCCGCAAACGTCGGTTTTACAGATTCCGCAGTCGCTTTCAAACCTCCCAGATTCAAGAGCGTGTGCGGAATCGAAATCAGGAATACGCTCGTCAGAGCAAACATAAGCAGGTAGGCCGCGGCGTTATTCTGACTCGACGCTGCGTACCACATCGCGACGAGGATGAAAAGCAGGCCGATTAGGCTCCCGGTCGGAGAAACGAGCGGAAATCCGCGCTGTGTCATGGCACTGGTACGCTGCGCAGCAAGGCATCAGCGAGCATGCGCCCGCTTTGGCCGGGCTGCTCAATATCATGTCCCAGGCGATGCGCCATCACCGCGACGCCAACGGCTTGAATGTCTTCTGGGAGCACCATGTTCCGCCCGTTCATCAGCGCCCACGCCTGTGATGCATGAAACAAAGCCAGGCCCGCACGTGGCGACAGCCCGGTGCTGTGGCGTTGTCGCGAGGCGTCGAGCAGATCCTGCAGGTAATCGAGCAGCGCGGACGAAGCATGCACCTTGCGAACGTTCTCCTGAAGGTCGAGGAGCGTTTCCGAGCCAAACACCGGCTTGATTTCCTTTAGCATCTCACGGCGATCCATTCCCAAGAGCATCGCCCGCTCGCTCGCGCGGTCCGGCACTCCCAGCTCGATCCGCATCAGGAAACGGTCGAGTTGCGACTCGGGAAGCGGAAAGGTGCCGACTTGATGTTGTGGGTTCTGCGTCGCGATGACGAAGAACGGCTGGGGTAATTCGTGGGTCACGCCGTCGGCCGAGATGCGGTATTCCTCCATCGCTTCGAGGAGCGCGCTCTGCGTTTTGGCCGTCGCGCGGTTTACCTCATCAATAAATACCACCTGCGAAAAGAGCGGTCCGCGATGAAACACGAAGCACTGTTCATTCCGATCGAAAATGGAATTGCCGAGAATGTCGGCTGGAAGCAGGTCACTGGTGAATTGAATGCGTTGAAAGCCGAGCGCGAGTGAGCGTGCGAGTGCCTGGGAGAGGGTCGTCTTGCCGACGCCAGGGATATCTTCAATCAGAAGGTGGCCACGCGCGAGCAGGCAAGCGACTGCGAGTTGCACCGCCGCGGTCTTCCCCACGATGACTTCGCAAACCTGCTTTGTGAATGCATCAACATGGTCCCTCACGCCGCAACGATCCGCAGGATAGGTGCCCAGCGCAAACAGAGACGCACGGAAGAAATGGAAACGCGGTGAACTTTCACAGTCCTGGTTGGCGTCGGCTATCCTTGTTGTAGCGGCAAACACACGGCTTGGCATCGCTTCTTGCCTTGAATGGAGCTTCTGGCGCAAAATAAATGATGCGGATTTTCGTTCCCAAGGAAACAGCGGCAGGAGAGAAACGCGTGCCGCTCGTCCCGGAAGCGGCAAAGAGACTAGCGGGCCTCGGAGCGGAAGTCGCTGTGCAGAGTGGCATCGGCGTCTCAATCCATCGCGGTGACGCCGAATACGAAAGGGCTGGCGCTCGCGTGATCGCCGATCGCACACGGGGACTGCGCGATGCAGACATGGTGCTTCGGTTGCGAAAGCCGCCGACCGACGAAGTTGCATGTCTGCGCGAGGGCTGCATTCACATCAGTCATCTTGATCCGTTTAATGAGCGCGAACTCGTCGAACGGCTCGCGGCAGCGAAAGTGAGCGCGATCAGCATGGAAATGATTCCGCGTTCAACATTGGCGCAGAAAATGGACGCGCTCAGCTCACAGGCGAATCTCGCCGGATATCTGGCGGTAATTCTTGCGGCGGAAGAACTCGACCGGATTTTCCCGATGATGATGACGCCGGCGGGAACTATTCAACCGGCACGGGCTTTCGTGATTGGTGCAGGGGTTGCAGGATTACAGGCAATTGCAACCGCGAGGCGGCTCGGCGCGCGTGTGGAAGCATTCGACACGCGTCCGGCGGTTGAAGAACAGGTGCGGTCGCTCGGAGCGCGTTTCGTAAAAGTTGATCTCGGCGAGACAGGCCAGACCGAGCAGGGTTATGCGAAAGCGCTAACCGAACAGCAGCTTACTACGCAACGGGAAGTGATGGCAAAACATTGTGCGCTCGCCGACGTA
>QHOJ01000122.1 GCA_003218735.1 Verrucomicrobiota bacterium | reverse complement strand
CCCGGCATTGCGCTGCAGGAAATCCGCGAACCACTTTTTATCGTTGGCCTGCCACGCAGCGGCACCACGCTCTTACACACCTTGCTCGCTGCTGATCCGGACCATCGAGTTCCGCTCACTTGGGAGGTCATGACGCCATCCCCGCCTACTCGCGACAATGAGCAACGACGGATTCAGCGTGCGACCCAAAGTTGTAATTGCCTCAATTGGCTGGCACCCACGTTTCGCCACGTACACGCCATAGGCGCCGAGCTACCGCAGGAGTGTGTCAGCCTGATGGCCCCCAGCTTTATGAGCGATCAGTTTGATGCAATGTATTATGTGCCTTCGTACCGGACTTGGTTCTTCGCCCAGGATTTGCTGCCGGCATACGATTATCACCGGCGTTTCCTGCAACATCTGCAATTCCGGCATAGCGCCCGCCGTTGGATCCTAAAAGCGCCGACACACATGTCCGCCTTGCCAACCCTGCTTTCCGTCTATCCCGATGCGCTTTTCGTGCAGACCCATCGGGCACCAATTGAGGCAATGGCTTCGGTATCAAGCTTAATAACGATCCTCCGCCGTGTGTTTAGCGATGCGGTCGATCCGTTTGTGGTTTTCAGCGACGCGATTCATTATTGGTCACAAGCGCTGGATACGTTTTTGCAGGAACGTGATCGGCTCCCGCGTAAGCGCGTTTGCGACCTGGATTTCCTCGAGCTGCGTCGCGATCCCATTGCCGCCGTCCAACGCATTTATCAGCATTTTGGTTGGCTCCTCTCGCGAGAGGCGGAAGCGCGAATGCGTATCGTACTCGCAAACCAGCCCCGGGAACAATACGGTAACCATCGGTATAATCTATCGCAGTTTGGTTTTGACGCAGCGGACGGTGCCAGAGCGTTCGCGACCTATTGCGAACAGTTTGGTTTTTCATCTGCACACGGCGTTGGCAAATCTCGTCAACGCGACGAGGCGCTCGCTTTTTAAGTAGCCGCAAGATTTCATACCCCGACCTCGCCAACGATCGCCCGTAGAGGTTACATCACCATGCCGCCGTCGACACAAAGAACCTGGCCCGTAATGTAATTTGCCTCGGAGGACGCAAGAAAGGCAACCGCGGTTGCGATATCTTCAGGGCGCCCCGTTTTGCCGAGCGGAATTTGTGCCTGAATCCTTTTCTTAATTTCATCGGTCAATCCCACGGTCAAGTCGGTCGTGATGAATCCAGGGGCAACCGCATTCACGGTAATGTTGCGGCTGGCTAACTCACGAGCGAGTGATTTCGTGAAACCGATGAGGCCGGCCTTGCTCGCCGCGTAATTGGTTTGACCCGCGTTGCCGATCAAACCGATCACCGAGCTGATGTTAATAATGCGGCCGCTTCGTTGCTTGATCATCGCGCGCAGGATCGATTGCGTGAAATTAAATGCGCCGCGCAAGTTTGTGTTAATGACCGTGTCCCAATCTTCCACCGACATTCGCATCGCCAACCCGTCATGCGTCACGCCGGCGTTGTTAACCAGAATGTCGATCTTGCCGAATTCCTCCAGAATCTGCGCTCCAATTTTTTGTGCGGCGCGGTGATCCGCAACATCAACCGCGTAAGCCTTCGCCGAATCCGCACACTTTCCATTGATTTCATCGGCCGTCCTCTTTGCGTTCGCTTGCGTGCGACTCGCGCAAGCGACGCGCGCCCCTTCACTCGCCAGCCGCAAAGCGATTGCATGACCGATTCCTCTGCCTGCTCCGGTTACGATCGCAACTTGGTTGTCAAATCTCATCTCAATGTTTTCGCTCTAATCAAAACCTAACGAAGGTGGCGTGGCATACTTTCAACTGGCGAAAATTCCAAGGAATGTAACTTCGATGGCGAGCGCTTCCTGGATGTTGCGGCCAAGCTGATCGCGCAATTCTTCCAATCGCCGGATCTTGCGCAGAACGTCCGGCGTCGTAAAGCGCTTCGCGAGGGCGGCGGTTTCTTTTCGCGCGTCGGGCAAATCCCTGCGATCGACACCGCTACCGGCTCGAAGAATATCAGTCCACCAGGCGAATAGAATTTCGATGAGTTCGGCGCGCCGTTGCAGATAAAGACTTTCGGCAAGCGCCTTGTAGTATTCCTCGCGCTCTTGGAGCCAGGCACCATCGGTCGAATTCCTGTAACGTGCTTCCTCACCCTTCAATGCCTCGTCGGTTTCGGCCTTAATTTGCTCACGACTAAAGCGGAGCAGACGCTGAAATCCCTGAGCCAGCCGATATGCATACTGAACAGTCCAGCTCTGCTCGCGCGCCGTCTGCTGAAGCAGTTTAACGAGCTTTTCCTCTTCCAATTTGTTTTTGTGCTCCTCGTTTGGAGCAAGTTGAATTGGGATGCACCTGGAAAGAATTGTGTCGGGCAGAGCTTCGGGCAGGGCGCTTAAAAGCAGCAGCAATGAGTCCTTCGGCGGTTCTTCCAGAGTTTTGAGAAACGCGTTCGCAGCCTGTGGCTGAAGCCGATCAGCCTCGGAAACGATCACCACTTTGTGTCGGCCATTTGACGCGCGCATTTGGAGAGCATGCTCAAGTCCGCGAATCTGGCTAATGACGATGCGACGGGATCTCGATTCGGGCTGGGCAACGAAAATCTCCCGCGCCTTCGAGGAAAAAACGTCATTGGCGTTTGTTCCGTTCACCAAGCTGGCTAGCTCCGCCGCGAGCAATTGTTTCCCGCTGCCGGGCGGCCCCGAAATCAAATAGGCGTGCGCCAGCCGGTTTTGCT
>QHOJ01000121.1 GCA_003218735.1 Verrucomicrobiota bacterium | reverse complement strand
AGGCAATTTTGTCGCCGACGTTTACCTTGCCACCTTCTTCGACATAAATTTCAGTAAGCGTTCCATCCTCGGGCGCCTCCCATTCCATGGTCGCCTTGTCAGTCTCGATTTCGGCGAGCACCTCACCTGCGGAAACCTTGTCACCTTTCTTTTTCTTCCAGGCGACAAGCGTTCCCTCCGTCATCGTGTCACTCAGTTTGGGCATCTGGATTTCAGGCATGGTGGAACCAAAAGGTTAAAATGTTAAAAGAGTTACAACGTTAAAAAGGAAGAGACACCCTACCGTTTTAACAATTTTAACGTTGTAACCTTTTTTAACGCACATTCATGCGTAGCAAACTTTTTTCACTGCGGCTATCACCTTGTCGGCGTTTGGCAGAACAGCTTTCTCAAGGCGTTCGTTGTACGGCATCGGTACATCTTCCTGTGATACGCGAATGATTGGCGCATCGAGCTCATCGAAGATATTTTGTTGAATTCGATAGCAAACTTCGGCTCCAACTCCGCAGAATGGACAGTCCTGTTCTACAATCACCACGCGATGTGTCTTGGCGATCGAATCGAAAATCGCCTTCTCATCCAGCGGTTTGATCGAGCGAAGATCGACAATCTCGGCGGAGATATCTTCGTCTTCCAACTTTTGCGCCGTCGCTAGCGCGAGCGGAACGGTCTGCGAATAGCAGATGATCGACACATCGCTGCCTTCGCGTTTTACCTCTGCTTGCCCGAGCGGGATGAGAAGTTCTTCATCCGGTGGCTCTACCATTCCTTTTGAGCTGTAGAGAAGTTCCGCTTCCAAAACGAGCACCGGATTGTTGTCGCGGACGGCTGTTTTCAGCAGACCTTTCGCATCCCGCGGCGTCGCTGGCGTGCAAACTTTCAACCCGGGCGCATTGGCATACAGAGGTTCCGTGGCGTGCGAATGGGTCGCGCCGAGTTGATGCGCCGGTCCGTTCGGTCCTCGAAATGTGATCGGGATGTTGAATTGTCCACCCGACATTGTGAACATATTTGGCGCGTTGTTTACAACCTGGTCGAACGCGACGAGCGAAAAACTGAATGTCATAAACTCGATAATCGGGCGCAACCCGACCATGGCCGCTCCCACGCCGAGACCGGCGAATCCGTTTTCACTAATTGGGGTATCGATGATGCGCCGTGGCCCGAAGCGCTCGAGCAACCCCTGGCTCACTTTGTAAGCGCCATTGTATTCGGCGACCTCTTCGCCCATAAGAAAGACATTCGGATCGCGCTCCAGTTCCTCCGCGAGCGCTTCGTTGAGTGCCTGACGATACGTAATTTCCCTCATCCTGTGGCAGCCGTGCCGGCTGCAAGCGCGTTAGATTTCGCAGACGCCCCGCCTTTGCCAGGCTTCGGCGCGGCGGTCACGCCTGCCTCCACAGCTCCGTTGGCGTAAGTGTAATCGTGCAGCTTGTCGAGTGGCGGCTGCGGGCTTTTCTCGGCAAACTTTACGCTGGCAAGCACTGTCTCTTTGGCCTTTTTGTCGAGTTGGTCGAACTGCTCGTTCGTTAATTTCCCCTCACGCGTGAGCTGCGCCCGCAAACGCGTAATCGGATCATCAAGCCGATATTTCTCCAGCTCTTGTTTCGTCCGATAACTTGCCGGGTCGGACATCGAATGACCGCGATAGCGATAAGTGCGAACTTCAACGAACGCCGGATGTGGCTCTTTGCGGATGGAACTCACAATCTCGGCGATTTTGTCGCGCACTTCGCGAAAATTCATTCCATCGACAATCTCGCCGGGGATATCGTAACCCTCCGCCCGATCAACAATTTGCTTAAGCGATGTCGACCTTTTCACAGAGGTGCCCATGGCGAAGAGGTTGTTTTCGCAAATGAAGACGATCGGCAATTTATAAAGCGCGCCGAGATTCAAAGCTTCGTGGAAAGAGCCTTGATTGATCGCGCCGTCACCGAAGAAGCAAAGTGTTACACGATCTTCGTCACGGTATTTGATCGCAAAGGCCAGTCCAACAGCCAACGGCACGTGGGCGCCGACAATCGCATGGCCGCCATACATGTGATTTTGGCGGTTGAAAAAATGCATCGAGCCGCCCAAGCCTCCCGAACAGCCGGTTTCTTTTCCAAAAAGCTCCGCCATGCATGCGTCGGCGCTGGTGCCACGAGCAAGAGCGTGCGCGTGATCGCGATAAGCGGTGATGACATAATCATCGTCGCGCACCGCGGCAATCGCGCCGGCTACAACGGCTTCCTGCCCAATGTAAAGATGACAAAACCCTCCGATCTTCTGCGCTTGGTACTGCTGGCTGGCGCGCTCTTCAAAACGCCGGATCAACAGCATCAGCGAGAGCATCTCGACTTCGTCGCGCGGCTCTACCGGCTGCATGGCGGTCATCCCGCACCTGCGGGACGGAACGCCGCGGCGCGGACACGCGACCGTTCAATGCTTCGGCCGAGATTCATGCAAACAATAAAGAGCAGCGTGAAAACGAGATCGCTCAGGAGTGCGTTGCGGAAAAACATCCAGCTTGGCGTCGCGCTGTACTGAGGCAGCCCGACCGTAAGCGCCTGAATCAGCCCTCCCAAATTCTTGGCGTAGCCTGGATCGCTCAACCATGAGAACGCGTTCGTGATCGCGTAAAAAATTGTCGATCCAGCGATTGAAGCCGGCAAAAGCGTTTTCAGAGACGCACGATTCTGCAAGAGAAGCCCGATGCATCCGATCAAACCGAGCGCCACATAACGGCAGAGAATTTGCGGATCGAGCAGCGGCGCGCCGTAGCGAAAATTAATCAACGCGTCGGAAATAAAAAGGGTAACAAGCGGCACCGCGAATTTGTATTTTTTTGGAAAGTACGCTGCGCTACAGAGCGCAATGGCCGCGAGCGGCGCGAAATTGGAAAGCCAGCTTGCGCCGGAATGGATCAACAAACCGGTCGTCACCCGATAAGCGACAGCCGAAAAGACGAGCAGAAGAGCCGGAATCATTCGGAAGAATCTAGCCGTCTCGGGACAGATGCAAAGCCGATTTGCTCCGAACGCGGCGGGACCACGCCGCGAGATCAGCCATCGACTCTAAAATTACTTCGCAGATGCAGCCGCGAGCGCTTTGTTGAGTCGCGCTTTGCGGCGATTAGCTGCATTGCGATGAATGATCCCGCGTTTAGCAGCTTTATCGATTGCCGAAATGACGCCGGGTATTCCATCCAAGTTGGGCACTTCCGAGGAACGCGCCTGCTTCTGCATCGTG
>QHOJ01000120.1:2243-5269 GCA_003218735.1 Verrucomicrobiota bacterium | reverse complement strand
CGTTACACGCTCGCTGATCTCGAAAATTGGCGGGAAGCGGCGCGTGATATCGATCCGCCAATCCGTCTTGGCATTTTTGGTGACCCGGTCGCGCATTCCCTCTCGCCGCAAATGCAGAACGCTGCCCTCAAGCAGTATGATATCAGCATGCAATATGGACGCTTTCATATTCGAGCCAACGAACTAAGATCGGCGCTCCGCTTTTTGCGCGAGCTCGATTTTGTCGGAGTCAATTTGACTGTGCCGCACAAGATCGCCGCATTCGAGCAGATTGACGAGGCCGATGAGACTGCAACTCGCGCTGGAGCGGTGAATACGATTCGTCTCCGCGATAAAAAGCTGATCGGTTCAAATACCGACGGCGAAGGATTCTTGCGAGCCATCCGAAGCGAATTCTCCGTCGACGTGCGCGATCTGCGGGTGATGATTATCGGCGCCGGTGGCGGGACGGGTCATGCGATTGCGTGGCAATGCGCGCTGGAGAATTGCGAACGCCTCGTGCTGGTTAATCGCACGGTCGAAAAAGCAATCGCGCTTGTCGACAGGTTGCGGCCGTTTTTTGCCGGACCGCGCGTGCTTGGTCCTGTTGCGCGTCTCGAAGCAGTGCCGTGGGACGAGGCGACATTGCGTGCACAACTAGCACATATCGATCTTATCGTAAATGCGACACCACTCGGAATGAATCCGAGTGATCAAGCGCCAGTTCCGACCCGGCTACTCGCGCCGCATCATATGGTCTTTGACGCGGTTTATGGGCCATCGAAAACAGAATTGGTTCGGGCAGCTGATGAAGCCGGCGCCCGCGGCGCAAACGGGTTGTCGATGTTGCTGCATCAAGGGGCGCTCTCATTTTCCATTTGGTTCGACCGCGATGCGCCAATTGACGTGATGCGCGCGGCCTTCTTGTAGGGCGTCTGTGTCAGACGCCTTAACCCTAGGTCGGCGTTTCACAGAAACGCCCTACAATTCATCCTACGCGTTAGTTTGTAAATCTCTCGGAAGTCGCGATATTAGCCGATGGTAAGCGCCGGTATAAATTACCGTGGTCCGAGTTCGCCGCAGGACGAATCCGTGTCGCCGCGGCGACCGGACCGGACTGGCATTGATCTTGCGGAAGAGCTGCAAGAGCTTAAGCGCGAGCGCAACGCCGTAATCCTGGCGCATAACTATCAAGTGCCGGAGCTGCAGGACGTGGCCGACTTCGTCGGCGACTCGTTAGGCTTGAGTTATCAAGCAGCTAAGACGGACGCGGACGTGATTTTGTTTTGCGGCGTCCATTTCATGGCGGAAACGGCAAAGATAATCAACCCCACCAAGTGCGTGATTTTGCCCGACCTCGATGCCGGCTGCTCGCTTTCCGAATCATGTCCGCCGGAAAAGCTGGCGCAATTTTTGAAAGAGCACACGGACAAGAACTATTACGTCATCGCCTACATCAATTGTAGCGCGGGGGTGAAAGCGCTCGCTGATGTCATTTGCACGAGCGGCAACGCGGACAAAATCGTCAAATCAGCGCCGGCTGATCGCAACATTCTGTTCGTACCCGATCAAAACCTGGGCGCGTGGGTGATGGAACGGACCGGGCGCAAAATGGATTTGTGGCAGGGAACTTGTTACGTTCATGTTGAGTTCACAGCTCGCAGCATCAACAAAATCCGCGAACAATATCCGGACTCGCCGGTCGTCGCGCATCCGGAATGCACCTATGCCGTGCGAATGCTGGCGGATGAAGTTTGTTCCACCGAAAGGATGGTGACGTTTTGCAAAGAATCACCTGCGCCTGAGATCATCGTCGTCACCGAAGCCGGCCTGTTGCACCGGCTGCGGAAGGAGATTCCCGACAAGACATTCATTCCCGGGCCGACCGATAACTGCTTTTGCGGTGAGTGCCGTTTCATGAAAATGAACACCCTCGAAAAGGCGTACGACGCGCTCTTGAACATGGAGCCGGAAATCACCTTGTCCGAACCGGTGCGCAAACGCGCGGAAGTGCCGATTCTCCGCATGCTCGAGCTGAGTAAGTAGATCGATAAGGAAAGTGGGACAACAGGAGGCGACTATCAGCGAGCTAAAGAAAGAACTGGAGACCGTCACTGCCCATCTCGAAGAGCAGGCAGCGCAGATCCATAAGGTTAGCGCCAGCTTGAACTGAACAAAATCGCGACGCAAATCGTCGACAATAATCCGTAGAGATTGTAGCCGCGCCGCTGTGCGGCGCGCGCGCTACAGGGTTTTTCGCAATTAGCGACAATTGGACGACCGGAGGTCGTCCCTCCCAGTTTTCTATCCGTGACATCCGTGTAATCTGCGGTTTTCTTCTGCCAAACCATGACTGCCAAAGAAAAATCCATCGAAGAACGAATCGATCGGCTTCACGCGGACGGAGTTGTCGATTGTCATTTCGACATGCCGATGGACTTGTACGAGAAACGCAACCGCACAAACGTTGTCGCCACGGATTATTTGCCCGAGCTGGAAACGGGCAATATCGGCATTCTCGGCGCGGCGATTTACATCGAAGATCGCTACTTGCCGGAAATCGGTTTGCGCGTAGCGCTCGATCAGATTGCCAGACTTTACGCGGAGGCGGAACAAGGCGCTCGCGTCGCCATTTGCAAAAGCTATCAGGAGATTCTTGGCGCGCGCAAGGATCGGAAGATTGCGCTGCTGATTACGATGGAAGGAGTCGAGCCACTCGGCACTGATTTGGATTTGCTTCGCGTCTTTTATGAGCTCGGTGTCCGGTCGATTGGGCTTACTCATGCCCGTCGCAACGCCGCGGGCGATGGCGGCGTATTCGCGCCGACTGGTTCTTCGGGTGATGGCCTGACCGCATTTGGGCGCGACGTGGTTCGGCAATGCGAAGTGTTCGGCGTAATCGTCGATCTCGCCCACATCAGTCCCGCTGGCTTCGAGGATATTCTGGCGATTACAACCAGGCCACCGATCGTCTCACATACGAACGCGAGAAAATATTATGAGATCGAGCGCAACGTAACTAACGAACAAATCAAAATGATCGGCGA
>QHOJ01000120.1:0-2234 GCA_003218735.1 Verrucomicrobiota bacterium | reverse complement strand
TTGATCGGCATTGATGGTGTAGGTATTGGCTTCGATTTCTTCGAGTTCATTTACCGGCAATGGCCTGAGTCAAAGCGAAAAGAGGTCGCCGCAAAACTTACAACTCCGCATTTTATTCCCGACCTGAGCAATCACGCGCATTCCCGAAATCTTACTCGCAGATTGATTGAGCGCGGTTTTAGCGACGAGAGCATTGAAAAAATCCTGCGCGGGAACTGGATGCGAATTTTTAAGGAGCTGTTGTAGGGGGTTTCTTGGGAACCCCGAAAGCGTTCCGGGGTTGGCACCATGCCCTACTATCAGACTCTTCCTCTTCACTCTTGCTCTTCCTCTTGCTCATGCTCAGTCTGGCCTAATGAATTTACCGCGATTTGATCACGAAAAACTGAATGTGTACCAAGCCTCGATTAAATTCGTAACCTGGGCCACCGAGCTGATATCGAAAGTCGAAAGTAAAGCCGCGGTTAAAGATCAACTCGATCGCGCGTCAACAAGCATCCCGCTCAACATCGCGGAAGGAAACGGCAAGTTCGCGATCCGGGACCGCTGCCGATTTCTGGATTTGCCAGAGGTTCGACGCTGGAATGCGCGTCTTGCCTGGATGTTCTTGTTGCCAAGGGGCTACTCAAAGAAGAAGCAGTGCAAACGGGAAAGCAACTGCTTTTGGAAATCGCTTGCATGCTGATCGGTCTGATTAACAGTCTCATGACTCGCCTTCGAGAAGAACCAGGAGACTACATCGATTTTTCAGAACAAGAGTAAGAGCACGAGCAAGAGTAAGAGTCCCCGTTGAAGTTCGTTAATCTCACACGCCGGACCGAAATCGGCGCAAATTCATATTACTTGGAGATCGGCGGCCGCCACCTCGTGCTCGATTGTGGAATGCATCCGAAGAACGCGGGCGAAGAGGCGCTGCCGAATTTTAAACCGATCGCGGACCGGAAAATCGACGCAATCCTGATCTCGCACGCCCATCAAGACCACATCGGCACGTTGCCGGTGCTGATGCGACGGCAGCCAGACGCACGCGTTTTCATGACGGAAACGACGGCGGAAATCGGCGGCACGCTTTTGCATAACTCAGTCAATGTAATGACACGGCAGCGCGAAGAGATCGGCACGACGTTATATCCGCTTTTCACGCATCGTGAAACCGACCGTGCTTCGGAACTTTGGCATTGGTGTCCGCTGCATCGCCCCTTCTCCATCTCCGACGAGCGTGCGTCTCAGCACGAAACGGGCGGGCTGACATTCGAATTTTTCGATGCTGGTCATGTCCTCGGCTCGGCTGGAATTCTCTTGCGCGCCGAAGGCCGGACGCTTTTCTACACGGGTGACGTCAATTTCGACAATCAAACGATCATGGAAGGAGCGATCTTTCCGCAAGAGAAGATCGACATCTTGATCATGGAATGCACCCGCGGCGATCACGCCAAACCTGCAACTTGGACGCGCGCCGGGGAAGAACAGCGTCTGGCCGAAGGGATCGACCGTGCTTTCACACGCGGCGGATGCGTGCTCATTCCCGTTTTCGCACTGGGCAAAACTCAGGAGGTGCTTGCGATGTTTTATAAATTTGGCCGCGAACAATTACTGCCGGAGTTCCCAATTTATATCGGCGGCCTCAGCTCGAAGATGACCGCTATTTATGACCGGCGTGCACATATCAGCCGGCGGCAACTGCCCCGTTTGCGACTGATGGAGGAAGCAGCGCCGTTCGTCTTAAATGGCCAAACAATTCGTGACACGCCGGCCCGCGCCGGACGAATTTACGCGCTGTCGAGCGGCATGATGACGCCAAAAACCCTCTCCAGTATTTTTGCGCGACGTCTTCTCGAAAATCCACAGCACTCGATCTTTTTCGTCGGCTATGCGGATCCCCTATCGCCGGCTGGGATTTTGCGAAATGCGCAACCAGATGACGAAATCGCGCTCGACCCTGATGAGCCGCCGCAGCGGCTGCGCTGCCATATCGAGCAATTTCAGTTCAGCGCGCATGCTTCGCGTGAATCGTTGATTGAATATGCGAAAAAGCTTTCGCCGAAGATAATCGTGCTCGTCCACGGCGATCCATCCGCTGTTGCATGGATGCACGCGAGGTTAATTGTAGATCTTCCAGGTGCGGAAGTGATCGTCCCGTCGCCAAGTGTCGAGTTGGAGTTGTAGCGGCGCTCTATGAGCGCCGACCGCAACGTTTTCGCTGGGCAAATTAGTGCGACGGTCATAGACCGCCG
>QHOJ01000119.1 GCA_003218735.1 Verrucomicrobiota bacterium | reverse complement strand
GAGAGAAATCGTACAATGGCGTTGCCATTCTTTCGAAAAGCGAACCGCGTGATGTGCGCGCGTCACTTTGCGATGAGATTGTTGATCCTCAAGCCCGGGTTATCGCAGCAACAATCGACAGTTTCCGCGTCTTCTCGATTTACGCGCCGAACGGGCAGGCAGTCGGTTCATCCGCCTACGATTACAAAATAAATTGGTACGTACGGTTGCGAGAGTGCTTGTCGAGAGAAGGAACTGCCGAGCTGATCGTTTGCGGCGATTTCAACGTCGCACCGGAAGATGAGGATGTTTACGATCCTGATCTTTGGCGCGGCGCGATTATGTGTTCGGACAGCGAGCGGGCAGCGTTCCGGCAGTTATGTGAGACTGGTTTCAGCGACACGCTCCG
>QHOJ01000087.1 GCA_003218735.1 Verrucomicrobiota bacterium | reverse complement strand
ATGATGTACTCGGCCGCAAGCAACCATTCCTCGAGTGTTGCAGCCATTCCTCTCTTCAACAGCACAGGCAACTTTGAACGGCCAGCCCTCTTCAGAAGGGAAAAATTCTGCATGCTGCGAGCGCCAATCTGTATGATATCGCCGTGCTGCTCGATGAGATCGACATTAGATTCGTCGACCGCTTCCGTGACGATCTTTAGACCAAGCGTCTGACGGATGTCTGCCATAATTTCCCACGCCTTCTCGCCCAAACCCTGGAACGTGTAAGGCGATGTCCGTGGCTTCCATACGCCGCCGCGAAAGAAACGCGCGCCGCTCTGCTGCACTGCTCGTGCCACGGCAAACGCCTGTTCACGATTCTCGATCGCGCATGGTCCTGCAATAATCGCGAGTTCGCCCCCGCCAATGGTAGCATCGCCAATGCGCACGATCGTTTTCTCAGGCCGCAGATCGAGCGTGATCAGCTTGTACGGTTTAGTGACGCGAATGACTTCCGCGACACCGGGCAAGTTTTCAAAACGCCGGCCGTCAATGGGACCCTCGTTACCGGTAATGCCGATAGCTGTTCGCGTGGCTCCCGGCATTGGATGAGGACGAAGTCCTATTGCCTGGACAACATTGACCACCGCATCGATCTCGTGCGCCGTGGCGCTGGATTTCATCACAATCAACATATGGATTACAGGGTTTGGGGTTGTTTCATCGACGCAAAGGCTGGATTTCTCTTGGAAAGAGGAAGAGAAATCAGCGTTCCGTTGAGAAACGGTCGCCTTCTATCGCCAGATCACGAGCGCCGACGCAGCGATAAGCTGCGTGCTATTTTCCGCTTCTGTCCAACGAAGCATTTCAGCGCTCATTACGAAATATGAATACTGTTGATCTCGCGGATTGTCGAGTTCAATTTCCGTCTCGATCTTCCTGGGCTACCGCTTGTTCAACTTCGCGTCGAGGTATGTTTGCAACGCGAGGGCATTGTCTGAATAAACTGAGTGAAAACAGGCGCGAGGTGGTTCTGGCGCGATTCTAATGACGCAGCGGAGGAAATTTTATGGCGGAAGCGTCGGGCGATCTCGAGGGACCTGATTTTGAAAAAGGCTGCGAGGTCGACAAGGTGGCCGATGGGGAGATGCTTGTGGGTCACGCGTTTGGCGAAGCGATTCTGGTGGCCAGACGAAGGGCCGAGGTTTTTGCGATTGGCGCGACCTGCACACATTACGGCGGGCCGCTGTCGAAAGGTTTGATGGTGGACTGCACAGTGCGTTGCCCATGGCACCACGCTCGTTTTGATCTGCGCACCGGCGAAGCGATTGCCGCTCCAGCGTTGACCGATGTGTCTTGCTGGAAAATCGAGAAGCGCGGCCAGCAGTTCTTTGTGACAGGCAAGATCGATAAAAAACCGGCGCGCAGACCGAAATCGTCGCCGGCGAGCGTGGTGATCGTTGGCGCGGGCGCAGCCGGTAACGCGGCGGCGGAAATGTTGCGCCGCGAAGGTTACGACGGGCCGATCACCCTGATCGGCGCTGATAAATTTTTGCCGTACGACCGGCCAAATCTCTCGAAGGATTATCTCGCGGGCACTGCGCCGGAAGAATGGATTCCGCTGCGGCCACCGGAATTTTATCGCGAGCAAAATATCGACACAGTCACGAACATGTCAGTCACCCTGATTGATCCGAAAGGGAAACGGGTGGTGCTCTCGAACGGGCACTCGTTAGGTTACGGCGCGCTGCTGCTGGCAACCGGCGCAGAACCTGTACGCCTCGGAATCCCAGGAGACGATTTGCCGCATGTTTGTTATTTGCGAACGTTAAGCGACAGCCGGCGCATCATCGAAAAAGCGAAAAGCGCGAAGCGGGCGGTGGTGATCGGCGCAAGTTTTATTGGGCTGGAAGTGGCGGCATCGCTGCGAGAGCGGAAGATCGAGATCGCAGTGGTGGGAAAACATCCGCAGCCGCTCGAAAAAATTCT
>QHOJ01000086.1 GCA_003218735.1 Verrucomicrobiota bacterium | reverse complement strand
TTTTCTCGCAGCTCCGAATCGAACCGGAATTTTTCGAGCGGAACACCGTTTCGCACGATGTCTATCTTGTCCGAGGGATAATTATAAAGATCGACAATCTCATTTTTCACCATGCTTGAATTGACAATCACGCGGCCTGCGCCGCGACTTGTGAAGAGAGCTTCTTCGAGCCGCAAAATGTCGCGATGCTTGTGATTAAGGCCTCGAACAAATCGTTGTAGTGGGATTTCAAATTTTCTCCTCCGATCCAACCAGGCGCGGTGCACGCCGTCGCCGGCTCGATAAATATCGCAGTGCCAAATCCGCTCCAAACTCATCAAAACATCACATCGAAGTTGCGAGCGCATTTGCTCAAGCTCATCGGCAAATTCGATCGGCGATCTGGCGTGTAGATGCGTGATTGCTCCAAACGGCCATTCATTTGGGGGCCAATCGTCTGTCGTAATAAGCTCGGCCCGATGTCCTCCAGCAACGAGTCCGCGCGCGAGTCGCTTCAAATACGCTTCCGCGCCGCCGGTTTGGGAATAGCCGCGGCGAACAAAAACGATCGTCAGTGATTTGTCAGGCATCAGGAGTGAGTTACAACTTTACTTGTTCCGCGTTCGCCAGAATAGTTGTAACCCAATGCCGGGTGAAACTTTAAACGTCCCTCCTCCCGCACGCTTAGCATCGCCAACGGCGCGACTGTTGCCGAGGAATTTGCTCTACTCGATTTTTGCTCGCATCGGCGGCTCAGGTCTGGACACAGATGCATTTGAAACTCTGCGTGCGTCGTATCGGGGGGGATTTCTGGGGCGAGCAATCGCCTATGACAACCGGCAGAATGAAATTCCCGCATCGTTCATTCATTCTTTACGCTGGCATCCTGTGCGTCTCATCTCTTTTTTCGATCGGCCTTACTATTACGGCGCGAAAAAGAAATATCTTGATTGGATCGCCTCGCGCCATCTGGCAACCGGACGCTACGACTTGTTTCACAGCTGGTCTGGGGATTGTTTGCGCTCGCTTCAGATAGCGAAACAGCGCCATATCCCGTCAATTGTCGAAAACGAAAGTCGGCCGGCAGGATGTTCCCGAATCGACGAGCAATGCCCGTGGATTTCAAAGATGGAAAACGGGATTGTTGCTCGAGCGCAAGCGCTTCGTCGAAGAGTACAAACTCGCCGATCTGCTGCTCGTCTTATCAGAGACGGCAGCCGACACCTTTCGTGCGCGAGGTTTCCCGGAGGAAAAACTTTTTTATCTGCCGCGCGGCGTAGATATCGAGCGCTTCAAGCCCGGCCATCGTCCGGCAAAATTTCGCACAGTTTTTTCCGGCGCTTTGATTAAGCGAAAGGGCATTCACCATTTGCTCGAGGCCTGGTCTCGCCTCAATCTGGCAGAAGCCGAGTTATGGCTTGTCGGCTCTGTGCATGACGAAGCGAAGCCGTATCTCAATCAATTCTGGCGCGACAACATTCGCCTTGTGGGATTCGTGCACGATCCGGAGAAGTATCTTAGCCAAAGCACGGTTCATGTTTTTCCCTCGCAATGGGAAGGTAGCGCCAAAGTCACCTATGAAGCGGCCGCCTGCGCGTTGCCGCAAATCACCACACGTGAGGCTGGCGATGTCGTGCGTGACGGGGTCGAAGGAATCATCGTGCGACCAGGAGACATCGATGCGATCGCGGCGGCGCTGGAGCATTTACATCGCCATCCCGAAGTGGTGGAACACATGGGCAGCGCGGCCCGGCAACGGGTGGTTGAAAATTTTACCTGGGATCATTTTCGCACGCGGTTGCTGGACGCTTACGAAATCGCGATGCAGAAGGTAGCGTAACTACCCCGTAGCGGCGGTTCAGGGCCGCCGACGGGAACACAAACGAATGCGACGTTCATAGTGCGCCGCTACAATAGCTCAGTTCTTGAATATCCTGCTCCTTCAACTCAAACGGGTTGGCGATCTGATTTTGACGATGCCGACTATGGCGGCTTTGCGCGAAAATTTTCCTGACGCTCGGATAACGCTCGTCGTTTCCAGCGAATGCGCCGATTTGTTCCCAGCTTTGCTGAATATCGATCGGATTTTAATCACACGGCGCAAACTGAGAGATATCGCCGTGTTCCTCGCCCTGGCGCGTGAGAGATTTGATTACTGCATCGACTTCACACGGAATGATCGCTCCGCCTTTCTTGCCTTTTTATCCGGCGCGCGGAGACGGGTCGTGTCTTACCGTGTCCGCGATCAATCAAAAATCCGGGCACGAATCTACAACCAGTTCGTGGACAATCGCATGCGGGACATGCACACAGTTGATTATAATCTCGCTTTGGCGGAGCCACTTGGAGTTCGCAATGCTTCCCGTGCGGTACATCTGGGATTGCCGGAACCAGCCCGTGAAAAAGCGAAGAAACTTCTCCGCGATTCAAAGATTGGCAGTCACTTCATCATCTTTCATCCCGGTTCAGCGCGCATCGAGAAATTCTGGGATCCAGCATGTTGGGCGCAAGTCATTAGTCACACTGGCCAAAATACCGATCTGGATCTTGTTTTGACGAGTGGAGCTTCGCTCCTCGAGCAGATCCACATTGCCGAGATCAAGGCGAAAACGCGGCAGCGAATCGTCGACCTTTCCGGAAGAACGGATTTACTCAGCTTGGCAGCGCTGATTGCGCAGGCGCGTCTTCTTGTGACAGTGGACTCCGCCCCGATGCACCTCGCGGCGGCGACGCAGACGCCGCAAGTGGTGCTATTCGGTCCGACAAACCCGTTTCACTGGCGACCGCGGGAGAGTCCGGCCCTGATCCTACAAGGAGAATCAAGAATTGCTTTGACGGAGTTTTCAGCTATTCGGCCACGGTTCCCAATGAGCCAAATCTCGACGGAAGCAGTGATTGATGCTATGAATTCACTGCTGTTGTCTACAGCGACGCAAATTTCATGAAGAACCGTAAAGCCGCAAAGAAGAGACCCTCATTTTGGCAGACTCTGAAGGCAGCATCGGGCCCGTATCGGCGCCTCTATGGCTACGTCAAGCCGTATAAGGCGCGTTTTATACTTGGCCTGTCCTTGGGCGTTGCTTTCGGCATGGTCAATTCGCTTCTCCCGCTCGTCGTTGCCCGGGTGACCAGCACTATCTTCCACGGAGCCGCGCCCAACCCAATGGCCTTGCGCTCGAACCTGGAAATCCTGAACACCGGCCCAAAAATCAATTCGATCGTTCTTATCTGCCTCGCCATTCCGGCGATCATGACGGTGCGCAGCCTCTGCTCGTACGGAAATTCTTACTACATGAATTGGGTGAGCAACAAGGTCGTCACCGATATTCGGGGCCAGCTTTTCGGCAAAATCGTTCGCCATTCGATGGATTTCTTTAACAAGATGCGCTCGGGTTTTTTAATGTCGCGTATCACCAATGACACGCGCGCCATGCAAATGGCTCTGACTAGTGTCAGCAGCGATCTTTTTAAGCAGCCAGTCGCGGTTGTTGGCGCAATCACTGTCCTCCTCGTGATGGATTGGAAATTCACCGTGGTCACACTGATTCTTTTTCCGGCTTGTTTGCTGCCGATTCGCGTTTATGGCCGACGCGCCCGAAATGCGGTGCAAAGTCAGTATGAAGGCATGGGCGAAATGCTCGTCACCATGCAGGAAACATTCGCTGGTATTCGCATCATCAAGTCGTTTGCGCGGGAGACGCATCAGGAAAAATCGTTCAAACGCAGCAACCAATTGCAGTTCTCACAAATGATGCGGCTGATCAGGTCGATGGAAGCGGTCGGGCCGCTGGTCGAAACGATCGCGGCCATCGGAGTGGGTATGGCATTGCTTTACGTTTACGCCGCGAACCTCAGCGCCGGCCGGTTCTTTGGGCTGATCACAGGAATCTTCCTCCTCTACGATCCGATCAAAACGCTCAGCAAGATCCACATCGTGATGCAGCAATCGATCGCTGCGACCACCGAGATTTTTTCCATTCTTGATTCCGAGCCCGCAGTCCAAGATGCGCCAAACGCTGTGATGCTGACCTCTTCGCAAGGCCGAATCGATTTTGAAAATGTAACGTTTCGCTATGCCAATACCGTCACGGACGCCGTCCGCAATCTTAGCTTGGGTATCGAGCATGGAAAAACGTATGCACTAGTTGGGGCATCGATGGCCGAGATTTGTCTTCCATCACACAAAAGTCGTTGCGCGAACAGATCGGCCTCGTGACTCAGGAGACATTTTTATTTCATGATACCATTTTCAAAAACATCCAGTTCGGACGGCTGGATGCCACAGCGGAAGAAGTTTATGAAGCGGCGCGTACCGCCTTCGCCCACGATTTCATTACGGCGCAGCCGCAGGGTTACGAAACAATCATCGGTGATAAAGGCTGCCTGCTTTCTGGCGGCCAACAGCAGCGTCTCGCGATCGCGCGCGCCGTCCTGAAAAACGCGCCGATTCTTCTGCTCGACGAAGCCACATCGTCGCTCGATTCCGAATCGGAACAGCAAATTCAAAAGGCGCTCGAAAAGCTCACTGCCGGACGCACTGTGATAGCAATTGCTCATCGGCTTTCCACGGTTTT
>QHOJ01000085.1 GCA_003218735.1 Verrucomicrobiota bacterium | reverse complement strand
CACCTCGACCGGATCGAGGTTGAAGGGTGTGCCTCGGCTTGTCGACCAGCCGTAACTCCATGTGCCATTAGGGTTTGATGTTGCCGAAAAGTCGGTTTAGAAGTCGTAGGTGATGCTGGCGTTCACTAGGGGTGAGAGCGCAGAGCAGGCTAGCACGAGCGGGATCAGAAGGAAACCGCATCGCAAAGGCGACCGGCCCGTTAATTTTCTCTTTAAGTGTAGAGTTGTCATATTTTTTGTTTTCATTTCTTGTTGAGGCTGAATTCGTGATCGAGGAGCCTTTTACGTGATTGACGACATTTTGTCTATCGGGGCACATCCCTGATTTTTCAGGAGAATTTCCCCTAGGACTTTAGTCGTACGTCCTGCCCCAGGCGCGATACGCCCTTTCTATATCAAGCGCACAAGCAGGCAGGGGCGGTTGGGCTGTAAGCCGTCGCTCTGTGGGCGACGCGCAACGCTTCGCACACCGAAGCGGCTACGGAATAAGGCGATTGGGTGGGCGAGCGTGGCTTATCCGGGTTGGAGAGGCGGCTCTTCCCAGCCGCAAAGACTTCAGAGATTGCGCGTGAGGACACGCGCCCCTACACCTCTGATGTAGGGATCGCTCAGCGAGCGATCGCGGCGAGCACGAGGAAAACGCATCCGACTCCCCCGAAAACTAAACTCACGATCCAAAACCGGGGTTTTTTCGTAAGCGCGGAGATCGCTGCAATGGCAATTGCGATTTGGAACATGGTCACGCCGCGCGCGAACACTTCGTGCTTGTGAAAGTTTGATTTGGCCGCGGCTTCCTTGCGCTCGGCTTCCGATTTGATTTCAGATTCCTCTTCCTGATACCTCGCGGTTTTCTCTCGATCTTGCTCCGACGGTGTCGCTGAAAGCGCGATTTTCGCATCGAGCACGGCCGCCTTAATGCTTTTCGCCTGGTAGTAACTCCACTGATCGGACGCTTCGATTTGGCTCACCATTGCCTCGTTTGCGTGTTTCCCGGAAAGAAGTCCCGCGATCGCGGCCAGCACCGCGAGGACAGCCGTGCTCAACGCCACCCATGAAATCCAGACGGCGCCGCTGTGTTCCGCGCTCTCGTGCATGTGTTCGTGCAGATGCTCGAGAGGAACTTCCGCTTCTTCCATACGCCGAACCTTAAGATTGACAATCGCTGATTCAAGACAGAATCAACAAGCCGTGCAGCGGCAGTTTTACTTAGAAAACGAGCTCCGATGAAAGAGACGACCAAACTTATCTGTCAGATTTGCAAAAAACCGAAGTCGCCGCACGACGGCATGATAGCGGAGTTGATTCGGCCGTCACTTCTCGAATTCATCAAGAAACGCATGCCTGACATCGACGGGAAAGATTTTATTTGCCTGGAGGATCTCGGCAAGTTCCGGAAGGAATATGTCAAAGACGTGCTCGAGGACGAACTCGGCGAACTATCCACGCTCGACAATGAAGTTATCGAAAGTTTGCAGCAACACGAGATCCTCGCGAGTAACATCGCCGAGCAATTCGAGACAAAGCTGACGTTCGGTGAGCGGCTATCGGATCGGATCGCCTCATTCGGTGGGAGTTGGAAATTCATCATTACATTTGGCGTAGTGATCGTGCTTTGGATTGCGATGAACGTCGTCCTTCTCGCGACCCGCGCTTTCGATCCGTTCCCATTTATTCTGCTTAATTTGATCCTTTCATGCCTCGCTGCCCTCCAAGCCCCAGTCATCATGATGAGCCAGAACCGCGTGGAAGCGCGTGACCGGTTGCGCGCTGAAAATGATTACAAGGTCAATCTCAAAGCCGAGCTCGAAATCCGGCACTTGCACGAAAAGATCGATCACCTGTTGCGGCGCCAATACAATCGGCTCTTCGAGATTCAGCAGATCCAGATCGAGTTGCTGGAAGAACTTGCTCGAAAAGGCTAAAGCAAAAACATTGCGGCGGCCGCACCGAACATGGCCAGCGTAATAATTCCGACTGCGATTCGAGACAACCACGAGCTCGGCTGGTCCTCCATGAGTTTGCGGTCGGAGGCAGCAGTGAGAACCCCCACGAGTAAGAACGGCGCGAGCACGCCGTTGATAATCGCCGTCCAGAAAAGCGCTTTGACTGGATTGATGTTGAGAAAATCCATGCCAATGCCGAGCAGGATCGAAAAAATCAGGACGGCATAGAATGGAAGCGCACCGCGGAACGGTTCGTCCAGCCCTTCCTGCCACGAGAATGTTTCAGCGAAAGCGTAGGCAGCAGAGCCGGCGAGCGTTGGAATGGCGAGGAAACCAACACCGATGATGCCGAAAGTGTAGAGCAGATAAGCAAAAGTTCCCGCTAGCGGACGCAACGCTTCGGCTGCTTGCTTGGAGGTTTCGATATCTTTAATGCCGTGTTTGTGCAGCGTGAGCGCGGTGGTAAGGATGATGAAATACATAACGACGTTGGAAAAAAATGTGCCAGCGCCGACATCGATTCCGCGGTCGACAATTTCGCGCTTGGTTGCGTGTTCCCGCTGCACGAGCAGCCGGCGCCCCATTGCCTTTTCTTCTTCAACTTCCTGCGATGCCTGCCAAAAAAATAAGTACGGACTGATCGTCGTGCCAAGGATCGCAACGAGATTCTCCCACGCCGCGTGATTTCGTGGCAACGAAGGGATAAACGTATCGCGCAGAACTCTGCCCCAATCAGGACCAGCGAGAAAGGCGGTAATCACATACGCGAAAAGAACGGCAGCCAGCCATTTCATGATCATCGCGATTTGGTGATAACGAAATCGCACGGTCGCATATGCAATGCCGACACCGAAGATCACAACGTAAATATGCGAATTAATTCCCGTGAGCATCCCGGCGGCGTCGGCCATGCCGGAAAGATCGGAGCCGACATTGATGGTGTTCGCGGCAAGTAACCCAAGCGCTCCACCGAAGAGCAGCCAGGGCGGACCTTTTCGGCGCAACGCATCACCAAGTCCCATGCCCGTGACCATGCCGATGCGCGCGCACATGAATTGCACACACGCCATGAACGGCCAGGTGATGAACGCCGTCCAAAGCATGTCCGTGCCCATCTGCGCGCCCGCGATGGAGTAAGTCGCGATGCCGGATGGATCGTCATCCGCCGCACCAGTGATTAGACCGGGTCCGAGGTTCGAAAAAAATCGCCTGACAAAATTGGATTCGGTCGGCTTTTTCTTCGCCACGCCGCAACTTTCCTTTTCGATGTGGCTGTGTCGAGCGCGTTATCGGACGAAAATGATTCCGTGCTGGAAAGCTCAAAAGCCACGCGAAGCTGCGTCAGCGTCCGGTTGATCAAGCCGAGTTTTTT
>QHOJ01000084.1 GCA_003218735.1 Verrucomicrobiota bacterium | reverse complement strand
GAAAGGCAACGTGCATTTCAAGAGCTCGCGCAATCGCGCGCCACGCCAATACACCGAAGGCGAAGAAGGTGAGCAACAGCATTTCCTTCTCGAGTTGCGAACCATTGCCGATGCCGGCCTGGTTGGTTATCCAAACGCGGGCAAGTCCACGCTTCTGCGGAAAGTTTCGGCGGCACAGCCAAAAGTGGCAGCATATCCGTTCACGACATTGCATCCAATCGTCGGCGTGGTCGAATTTCCAGATTACCGGCGTGCGACGATTGCGGACATCCCCGGTTTGATTGAAGGCGCGCATCACGGGCTCGGACTCGGCCATGAATTTCTCCGACATATCACGCGCTGCCGGATTTTGCTGTTCGTTGTCGATGTTGCGGGAAGCGAAGGACGGAATCCCATCGAAGATTTGCGAACCCTGCGACGTGAGGTCGATCTGCACGATTCTGCGTTGTCGAAACGCCCGTGGTACATCATTGCCAACAAGATCGATTTGCCAGGGGCATCAGCAAATCTTGAAGCATTACGAAATCAATTTCGCACGATCAACGTTATCGATATATCAGCGAAAACAGGCGAAGGCATCGAACGGTTGAAAAGGGAACTGCAAATTTGGGTTGGGGAAACTGCCTTACCCGTTGTTGATCGAGAGCGCTAAAATTGGCACAATTGCGCGTCGGCGATTAAAGGGTGGACAAATCAAACGTCCCCGGCGACACTGGGCGCTCTTTCTTATATGGGTAAACGAGTCATAGCGAGCTATTGCTCGAGCTTTCTCAAGCCGGAAATGCTGCACATTTACCGGCAGGTAAAAGCGCTGCGTGGGGTTAACACTTTCGTGATGACCAAGGAGTTGCAAAACGCAAAGCGGTTTCCGTTTTCCGATATCGAAATTATTCCAAAGCAGCGGATGAATCTTTTGCGCCACGGATGGCTCAAGTTCGTTAAACGGCGTCCGCCGGTGGTCTATCGAGGAGAATACCGGGTGCTGGCTTCGCTCCTGGCGCGGCGCCGCGCTGATCTGATGCATATTTATTTTGGCCACACTGGCGTGCACCTGCTTCCGTTCATCAAAGAATGGGATAAACCGTGCGTGGTCTCGTTCCATGGTGCGGATGTCGCGCTAAAGGAAGACATCGCGAATTATCCAGCCAAATTGTGTCAGTTGTTTGAGGCTGTGCCGTTGGTTCTGGCCCGTTCGCAATCGCTTGCGGATCGCCTCGTTCAAATGGGTTGTCCGCCGGAAAAACTGCGGATCAATCGCACAGGCGTTCCCTTGGATGAATTTCCATTCGTAGATCGCCAACCTCCGGCAGACGGCTGCTGGCAAGTAATGCAAGCGTGCCGCTTGATCCCCAAAAAAGGCGTGGCGACGAGTTTGCGGGCATTCGCTGTTTTCAAAAAGGACCATCCGCGCGCTAAATTCTTCATAGCCGGGAAGGGACCGCTCCAACCGGAATTAGAAATGCTTGCGGCTGGCTTGGGTATTTTCAAAGACGTTCATTTTATTGGATTTCTTTCCCAGCGGCATTTGATGGAACTTTATGCGAACTCCCATCTGTTTTTGCATCCGAGCGAGACGCCGCCCGACGAAAACCAGGAGGGAGTGCCAAACTCGATTCTTGAAGCCATGGCGACAGGGTTGCCCGTTGCGGCAACCCAGCATGGTGGAATCCCCGAAGCGGTTGAGCATGGCCGTACCGGATGGCTTGTGCCCGAGGAAGACCACGTCGCGTTAGCCAAGGCCATGCAGGAAATCGCCCGGTCGCCTCGCGTCCTGACCGAGATGGGATTGCGCGCGCGCGAAGCAGTGATCAAGCGATTTGAGCAGGAAGCACAAATTGATCAGCTGGAATGGTTCTATGAAGAAGCGATCGTCCTGAATGGTGCCGCGGAGCCCGCGGAATCGAAGGCGATAACTTCACTCGCCCCGCAATTTGCCGAGCGGGTCGCAGCAGATTAACCGCTGCCTGCAAGAATTTTGTTTGTCATTCAGACAAAACGCGCTTTGGTATGCGCGACGCAAGCGTCCCCTTGTGTTGAGTGCTCTGGCCTACGCCGCCGCACCGACTGAAAAGATTGGGCCGCGCCATTTCTACGAACTGAATGCAGTATTGTTTTTTTTCACGTTTGCTGTTATCGATCTTCGCGCTTTGTGGCGGATGCATTTTCGCAACATCCACATTTGCGGCCGAGGTCGAGCCCGCCGTGCCGT
>QHOJ01000083.1 GCA_003218735.1 Verrucomicrobiota bacterium | reverse complement strand
ATGATCCGACCACGGGTGTTTTTCACGTTGACCAGCCGCTTCTACGCGGAGGCAATGCCGATATGAATATGACCACGGCAATGGCCGCGATTTTTTTCCTGCTTTGGATTGTGTGGGCGATTCAAGCGAACGGCGTCGGCGGATTCTTGCTTCACATTTTCGGCCCAAAGGGTGAAACGTCCTGTTTTTTGAAACTAATCATGGTCGTTATCTTTTTCATGGTCGGGTGGCTCGAAGTCGTCTCGATTCTATTCCGGCCGATCTCGCTGAGCTTTCGGCTTT
>QHOJ01000082.1 GCA_003218735.1 Verrucomicrobiota bacterium | reverse complement strand
TTCATTGAAGCTTCCCCAGCGTGAATATTCGGGCGGAATCTCCGTGCGTTTGATCCAGCCGCCGTCTGCATACATAAAGAAATCGTCCTGCGGCTTGACCGACGTATCCATGTCGTTCGTATTGATCGGCAGCGGATTTTTCTCGATCGGCGGTTTTGTCACTTCATCCGATTGTGGCGACGCGGTTGAAATCGGCGGCGGAGGATTTTGAGCTTTTGGGTTTGCAGCGGCGCTTCCGAGCGGGTTTGGCTTGGGCGGTTGACCTTGCGCGACAAAATTGAAGACGCAAAAGAGCGCGAAGAAAACCAGGATGAATGATTTCATGGTTTGAGAAGAAACTAATAGATCCGCTCTTGTCCAATACGACGGGCGCCGAACGGACGTCGATCTTTCCTCGAGCTATAATTGCTCGATTTTATAGCCGCGCTTTTGCAGCAACGCTATGACGCTATTTGGACCAGAAAAATGTAGGGCACCGGCGACGATTGCGGTTGGTTTGCCGGTTTTCAGTTCTGCTTCGATTCGCGGAACCCATTTGATATTTCGCTGGTCAACAAAGCGCGCCGCAATCTGGGGCGCTTCTTTCCGCAGATGTGCGTCCCCGGCCCAAAGCGCAGCAGTATCTCCTTTTCGCCACGCACTGCGCATCCGGGCAAATTCACCCGCATCGCTCTTGGACTGGTTGAGGGCATCGCGGAGAAGGAATTCGCTATCACGGTCCGGCAATCCGCCAAGAACAGCCACATGTTCATCGACTGATTCAAGACCGTCTATCTCTTGCCCCATCTTCCTGGCACGGGCTACGAGGTAATCGTCCAAGCCATGAGAAGTCCCCATATTGCTGGAATTTCCCGTGTTGACGAGGTGTTGGGCGATCCACCATGGCTTATAACCAAGGCTGCTATCGAAATCTGCAACCCTCGGCCGAGAGTTCTTCAGCCGATTATGGTTCATGTTGACAGGCGAAACATTCTCCCGCAGCCAGGCCAAAAGCTTCGGGTCAATCCTCGAGCGGATATCTTGCCCGGGTGGATATTTTCCGGCCGCGGCGAATTTTTTGTCGAATTCGGCCGAGCGGCTTGGATTAAATTCGAAAAGCAGACGTTTCGCATCTTTCAATGCCACCTCATATGGTGTGGGGAGTGGATAATCGTTCCGACCGAGCGCATGAACAGAGCCGACGAGATAAAATGGCGCCTTCGCGTTGGTGACACGCCAAACGCAACATTTCGATAGCGCGTCTGTAGCGCGGGCCGTGTTTGCGAACAAGGTAACGGTACCAAACAGGAGGAAAGCAATCGAAATGCCGTCCTTTCGGCGAATGGGCAAGAACATTTCCGGTTTTTAGCAGAAAAAACTGCGCGGTCAAACAATTCCTTTTTCGAACCTCGTCGCCACTACGTTGGACATCGCTATTTGAGGCCGGCGCGTTTTTTTATGCGATACTAAAAGGGATGTCTACAATAGTGAAACGTTTGCTTGCGCTCGCGTTCTTCAGTAGTTTCACGATTTCAAATTTGGTGTTTGCCGCAGAGGATTGGCAAATCATAAAAGTCAATGGTCATGATTATCTGACTGTTGAAAATATCGCGAAGTTTTATGGACTGCCCGCCGATGTCGTGTCTTCCGGCGAGAAGACTCAACTCGAGGCGGTGAAGAATCCGCTCGAATTTGTCCGTGACAGCCGCGAAGCGATGATTAATGGCGTCCGCAGCTGGTTGTGCTTCCCCTTAATCGAGCAGGATGGAAAAATTTTGGTGTCGCGCACCGACGTGGCCAAAACAATCGAGCCGCTGCTTCGTCCGCAGTGCGTTGCAAACGTGGGCAAGGTTCAGACGGTGATTCTGGATCCCGGACACGGTGGCCACGATAAGGGACAGCCGAGCCGTTATGGGTACGAAAAAGATTTTGCCCTGGACGTAGCGCGCAAGCTACGGCCGTTTTTGCAAGCAAAAGGGCTCCGCGTGATTATGACGCGCGAAGGCGATTACTTTGTACCATTGGAAGTTCGCGCTCAGATCGCTAATGCCACGCGCAATTCCATTTTCGTCAGCATTCACTTCAACGGGACGAATGACGATCCGAACGCCACTGGTTTCGAAATTTTTTCATTTACTCCGCGCGGAGCGCCATCCACTTCCGATAACGCGGCAGCTCCCAGTTCTCTTAGCATGCAACCCGGCAGCGAGGTCGATGCCCAGAGCTTGGCGCTCTCCGTTTGCATCTATCACTCGCTGCTCGGTCACATCCCCGAGTTTGATCGCGGAATCAAGCGGGCGCGTTTCGCTGTCCTGCGCCTGACCAAAGTTCCAGCTGTGCTCGTCGAAGGAGGATTCCTGACGGAGCGCGGTGAATGCCGCTTGATTGCGCAACAAGATTGGCGCGCAAAACTGGCGCAGGCAATCGGTGTCGGGATCGAGAACTATCAAGCACTGGGGGTTAAAAAGCAGCCACCGATGCTTGTCGCCGATTATCGTCGCCAAGGGCCGGGAGAGAAATTAGCCCCGCAAGCGACCTCGCCCCCGCTGCCACCGCCGTGGCAGCGGCCACAAATTTCGCAGCCAGCATCGCTCGAATCTGCCGCGATTGTTCCGTGAGCCGTTAGATCGACTTTGTAGCGCTGTGGCGGCGATCTCTGACCGTCGAAATATGTCGAGGCGGGCCTGTCGCGCCCGCAATTCATAAATTCCTGGACATTTGGATTGCTCTGTAACCACCCACGGAGTTAGTCTGCGTGGAACAATAGAAGAAAGGACTGATGAAAAAACTGATGATTTACACAATGACCGCCTTGTTCGCGACGATCGCTGTTTCGATAGCCGCGCAGGACAAGGACGCAATGATGGCGAAGGAAAAAGCGGCCTGGCAGGCGTTCAAAGACAAGAACGCAGCCGACTTCAAGAAAGTGGTGGCCCCGGATTTTCTCGGGGTTTACGCCGAGGGCATCTCCGACATGAAGAAG
>QHOJ01000081.1 GCA_003218735.1 Verrucomicrobiota bacterium | reverse complement strand
GATCTCGAAATCTCGCGGCGCGAAAATATCGTTGGCGTGAGCGGTAAAGCTGAAAGTGATTGGGAAAAATCTGCCGATCCAAAAAGCGGTGCGCGCGGCCATTCCAGCGAAGTGTGCGTGAACGTGACGAATCCCGATTTCTTGCAAGCGCAGTCCGACATAAACAGCTTGATAAAGACGGAGAAAATCGGTCCGCCTTCCCCACTCATCCAACGCAGCGACAACTTCTCGCGTTAGCTCTCGCTTTTGTGAGGCCCGGCGGACCTCGTCCAGCAATTCTTTTTCTCCCGGAAGGTAATGGACACGCTCGACAATGCTTTTGTCCCAGTCCTGCAACGGCTCATCCTTCGGCTTGCGAATGGAAAAGATAGGAGGCGTCGCGCCTTGTCGAGCAAGTTCGGCGACCTCTCGATAGCAAAACGTCTGCCCGAATGACGGGAATCGCTCGAACAAGTATGCGAACTGCGTCATCGAAAAAATGACGAGGTTGTTTTAACCACGAATGAACACCAATAAACACGAATAAAAAAGAAAGCAGACTTGCCCGCGAATCACGCGAATGCACGCGAAAGAATTCTCGAAACGAAAAATCATTGGCGTTAATTCGCGTGATTCGCGGGCCTCTCTTTCTTCGTCATTCGGCATTCGGATTTCGGCATTCTCGGAACGATCTGTGTCAATTCGTGTCCATTAGTGGTTGATTCCTCTTCACCGGAATCGGTTTTCCGGAGTCATCGATGGCGACGTGAGTGAACACGCCACGCGTAACGCGGATCTGTTTTCCATGCATGTATCGCCGCACCCAAACTTCCACCGGGATCACTATCGAAGTCCGCCCAATTCGCTCGACCCACGCGTAACAGGCAACCGTATCCCCCACCCGAACGGGTTCAAGAAAGGACATTCCTTCCATCGCCACTGTGACAACTCGCGCTTGCGCAATTTTGGCCGCGAGGATGCTGCTGCCCAAGTCCATCTGCGACGTCAACCAGCCGCCAAAAATGTCGCCATTCGGGTTCGTATCCTTGGGCATCGCAATTGTTTGGATGACCAGCTCGCCTTTCGGTTGATCGGCATCGTCCATTTGGCGCGAAGAATAACACAACCAAGGAAAACCTGTAGGGGACGACGTTGTCGTCCCGTGGGAAGCCAACGGCTTCCCCTACAAAATCAGCATGCAATCGCCATAGCTGTAGAAGCGGTAGCGTTCGTCAATCGCCTCCCGGTAGGCCCGAAGCAAGAACTCGCGACCGGCAAACGCACTGACCAGCATGAGCAAGGTCGATCGCGGCAAATGGAAATTCGTCAGAAGAAGATCGACAGCCTGGAATCGATATGGCGGATAAATAAAAAGATCGGTTGATCCTTCTTGCGCTAGAAGCCTGCCGTTTTTCGATCTCGCTGATTCCAACACGCGCACCGTGGTTGTCCCTATAGCGATGATACGCTCGGCATCGTTGATCTTGTTTGCGGCTTCGGCCGAAATTGAAAAATGCTCCGGATGCATGCGATGCTCGGCCAGATTTTCAGATCGCACCGGCAGAAATGTTCCGATCCCGACATGGAGTGTAATGAAGGCGTGCGGAAGCTTCCTCAGGATTTGCTGGGTAAAGTGAAGACCGGCAGTGGGCGCGGCAAGCGCGCCGGGCGCACGGGCAAAGACAGTTTGGTAACGGACGTTATCTCCCTCATCGCTTTCGCGCCCGATGTAAGGCGGTAACGGCATCAAACCGCCTGCGTAAAGATCGACATCCTTATCTAGCAAGACAACGCGTTCGCCCTCCGGCAAGATTTCCTCGACGCGTAAACTTGCATTGTCGATCTTCGCCGTCGCGCCGAGACGCATTTTTCGGCCTGGCTTGACCAAACACTTCCAGCGCCTCGGGCTAACGCGTTCAAGAAACAAGAATTCAACCGCCCCATCGCTGGACACTCTTTTTGCGGCAAGCACTCGCGTGTCGTTCAAAACGAGAAGGTCGCCCGGGCGAAGAAACATTTTCAACTCAACAAATCGTCGATGCTCGATTGATCTCTCTTCCCGACGGAGAACCATCATCCGGGAACTCTCGCGGCGCTCGGGCGCTCGCTGGGCAATTAATTCTCGCGGCAGATCGTACTCATAATCGCTCAATGTAGAACTCATGCAGTATCATCATGAAAGAGTTTGCAGGCACGCGCAAAACTTTGGATGATCGGTTCAATGAACGAGCCGGCTCTCGATCTGGTTATCGCAGCGCTGGAGAAGATTCGCGAGACGAGTGACCGCTTGCCATGCGCCTCGAGAATCGCACTCGCGCGATTGCAAATCGTCGTACCAAACAAGGCGGACCTGCTTGCGCCAATTCGAGAGCGCGTCCGCGTCTGCACAAAATGCCCACACCTCGCTTGCTCACGGACGCAGACGGTCTTCGGCGTAGGAAATCCGGATGCGAAATTAATGTTCATCGGCGAAGCTCCCGGCGCTGATGAGGACAAACAAGGCGAACCATTTGTTGGGCGCGCAGGTCAATTGCTCACGAGAATTATTGAGACGATGGGCTTCGCCCGGCAAGAAGTCTACATCGCCAATATTCTGAAATGCCGGCCCGACACACCGTCGGGTTCATTCGGCAACCGGCCGCCCACGCCGCTCGAAATGCAGACGTGCCGCCCGTATCTGGTCGAACAGATCGACATCATTCAGCCGAAAGTTCTGGTCGCGCTCGGAGCTGTTGCTGTCGAAGGCTTGCTCGGCACGCGAGGGACGATGCGGGAATTGCGCGGCAGATGGCACTCGTACAACGGAACACCGTTAATGATTACCTATCACCCAGCCTACTTGCTTCGAAATCAGGCGCCGTCAGAAAAACGAAAGGTCTGGGAAGATATGCTGCAAGTGCTCGAGCGACTCGAGAAACCAATCACCGAAAAGCAGCGCAATTATTTTTTGTAACTCATCACGGGAGCGGGTCTCCCTGCCGGCACTGGTCTTTGGCGTGCGGTTAAAAACCACCGCTCCTCGTTAAGGCCCGAACAATCATCGCGCGCACTTCTTTGCGTGAGACTTTCACTTGTCGATCTAACGCTGTCTTCTTTGCGTGAGACTTTCACTTGTCGATCTAACGCTGTTGCGCCTGCGTCCCTAAGAAGCGCAAGCGTGCGTGCCCCGAGCAATGCCGGTAAAACCGTCGCCGCGCGCACACGCCTGTTTCCGATCGCACACGAGTATTGCATCCCGGATTCCAGACCGCCCTCAGCTTTCGTGATCCAACTTTGGTAGATCGGCTGGAAGCGCTCCGGTTCCGAGAGAACTTGCGCTGGACTCAGACCTACGGAAATCAGTTCCTCTTCCGGGAAGTAGCATCTGCCCGCTCGAAGATCAGCTCCGGCATCCCGCAGAATATTAACCAACTGAAGACCCATCCCGTAGGATTTCCCCAAGGTGAGCATTTCGTTTTCGGGCAGTGCAGCAAAGTTACGAATATATCTGAAGCAAAGCCGCGTCCAAAATTCGCCGACAGAACCTGCGACAAGAAACGTGTATTCATCGAGATCGGCTGCCGTAGGAAGTGCGGTAATTTCTGCCGTTTCACTGAAACGCTGGAGGTCGAGCATTTGACCTTGCGTGATTTTTTCCAAAACCGCGCGCACATCAAGACAGTCGCTCGTCTCCAAGCGACCGAGGCATTCCAAACAATTTGGCAACAATTCAACCAGTGTTCGTTCCGCCTCATGCTCCTGCAAAGGTGCAAATGAAGCGACAAGATCGACAACCGCACCCTGCGAAGCTTTGCCTTGAATTGCTTTCGATAACGTTTGAAGAGTCTCCCTTCGGAAAGGTCGTGAAATTCGTGCGGTGTCGGCGACTGTGTCGGTTGTCCGCGCAAGCAAATAAGCCAGCGCTACGGGTTGACGCAGGCGGACCGGCAAAAATCTGATCGACAGATAAAACGACCGCGAAACGGAGCGCAGAATTGCCATCTGCAACCGAGTAGCGGTGCTGGACCGGTCGCTCATGACCTCTTGCGTCGCCGGGATTTCATCGCCCGATATTTCTGATCTCGATCCGATTCGCCGCCGCGGTACCCAGACCGAGCGCGCCGGCAAAGCCAACGTAATCTGCCGTGTGACCGATGGCAGGCAGACTCGCGCGCACGCGCCATTGCTCCAGATGCTTCAACGCAACGGCATCCAGAGCCACCGGATCTTTGCTCGCATAGAGTGTAGCATGATGCACCGCGTAATTAGGCTGCGACTGCGGTCCGCCGGCGTACTGCGCGACCAAGCCATCCATCAAATTGAAAACGACTTTCTTGCCGATGAGCGGGTTGCCGTAAATTTCGGCGATGCTCTCCGCGCCGAAGCGAGCGCCCTGAGCGAAACGACGCCAGTTGTCGATGTTTGGAATTGTCACATTGTAAAGGCAACCGGCGATCCCGTTCATTTCACTGCTGCTCATCACCGGCACATTGATGACTTTCGTCACCTCAGTCGAAACGATGCGCGAGAAATGACTGATGTTGCTAGTGTTCTCAGTGTCGGAAAGGATCGGCATTTTCACTTTGTCGGCCCTATAATCAAAATCACCCCAAACCAGTTTCCCAAGTAACGGCGCGGAAAGAACTGCCTTCGGATCATACCCGTCGCGTGGCGCGATTGCTTTCAATTGATAGCCATCATTTTGCGGTCGATATCCGGCGTCTTTAATTCCACCAAGAGAACGATCCCAAACGATGATACTGCTGCGCGGATGTCCGGCCGCGACGAGGCCATCGACAATCGCATTCACGACGTCATGGTGCGTTGTGAAAAGTTCGCCGCCGGCCGCGGAAATTTTAATTCCGATCCGGTCGTTCGGAGAAACCAGAGACGCCCACGCTTTTGCCACGTCCGGCTGGCCGGTTGCGGCGAGAACAAGCCGATTGACCATTGCGTGCACAACGGGCGGATTCGTTTTGTAATCCTTGATCGCGTTGGAATCGTGGATCGCATAGATAATCGACGGAGTAGGAGCTGGCTGCGGGCCTTGAGCAAATCCGGAAATGGTGGCGCAGAAGAGAACAAAAGCTACATTTCGCATCGACAAGGTACTTTGGCAGTGGCAACGGATTTTATGAGCAACAGCGTGAATCACAACTTTTCCTCTGTAACGGCGCTCTATGAACGCTGTGCGTCGTGCGAGAACGGCGGTCATAGACCGCCGTTACAGCCATG
>QHOJ01000080.1 GCA_003218735.1 Verrucomicrobiota bacterium | reverse complement strand
TTTGGTACGAAATAATGTGCCGGTCGGGGTCGCTGTCCCACGCGCCCAGTATTGTGTAGGTCTCCTCTTTGTTCGAATCCGAGTCGCGCAACGTGACCACAGTGCCGATGGAAGCGCGTGACGTGTCCACCTTCTCAAAAGAAGTCCCCCGCGCATTGTGCAGCATTTGTTCGAGTTCGGCTTTTCGTCGCATCAGCACGCTTTGCATTTGCTTCGCCGCTTTGAACTCAAAATTTTCGCTGAGATCGCCATATGATCTGGCAATTGCGATTTCCTTGGTGTTCGCCGGAATTTTGGTTTTGACGAGCTCTTCGTATTCAGCTTTGCGTTTTTCGAGACTGCTCCATGAAACGATCAAAGACGCGGTCTTTTCTTGTGTTTCTGCGCCCGTGATCATGCTTTCCAGTTCTGGATAAACCTTAACGATTCGCCCCAGAAGCGAGCGTTTCGTTAACTCGTCAAATAACGGGCTGACTTGAAGCCGCCGCATGGTATCGCGGGCGACTCCGATATCGCCATTTGCAAACATGTCTCCAACTAATTGTCGATCCTCAACAAGCGCCCGATGCAACTTGCTGCCGCGACCCGGGACATTGTGCTGTTCGCGTTCCAGCGCCCCCAAAATCGCGCCGAGTAGTTGCGGGTTGATCAGCTCGCACCATCGCTCGCGCTCGTTACATAACCAAACGAGCATCTCGCTCGTGGCAGAATGTTCGCGAATGGAGCGTTCAAGCATTGCTTTCACTTCAGCGTGTTGCCCCACCTCGCTAAATATGCGCGCTATTTGCGCGATCATTCGCCCGTGACTTCCCTGCATCAATTGCAAAGCGCGCTCCGTCCAGCGAGGCCCGAGCGCGGCGGGCAGCGCTTGCAAAACCCATTTCTCTTTTGCCGCAGGCAATTTTGGCAAGATCAACATCAAACGCTTCTCTTCATCGAGAATTAATTTTGAAAGTGTTAAACCAATGTGCGTTGTGTGGAGTTGGGAAATGCGCTTGAGCAAATCGTCCCGCGCAATGATAAGCTCGAAAGCGAGCTCAGGATGCATTTTCTGATTGCGCGCCGCCACATTCTCAATCGGTCCGACGATCGGCTGCAATTGTTTTTCCGGATCTTTGAATTGTTGATGAAATTTTATGATTTGTTCGAGTGCGGCGATTTGCTCTTTCGGGTGTCGCGCTTTGTTGAAAGCGGCGATTAACTCGTCAGCATGCGACATGCCTTCGCCGCGTATTTGAATTGGGTCGGTCTTTTTTGCAGGTATCGAAAAAGCGCCGCTCGCCTTGAGCGCCTTCTTCGTGGATTCCCACCAGCGTTTCCATTCCGCTTCGGTAAAAACGTCGCCGATCAACCATTCACTGATCTGTCCGACGGTCGCGTAGCCGCCAAGACTTTCGAGAATATTTCGCACAACTGCTGCTGGTTCCTGCCTGGCAAGTGTTTTGATCGACATCAGGTCGCTTGCCTTGCGTGCCAGAAAGTGTTCGGGCGGGAGGGGCGTAAGATTTTCCGCCGCGTACTGGACCTGCATGGGATGCGCCTTCTTGCCGGCGAAATCGATCACGATCTGATTGAGGAGAAGATTCCACTCGGCCACGCGACCGAATCCCCAGCTTTTGTGTAAACAAAAGGTGCCCGGCTTCAGTTTCTCGAGTTGCTCGGCACCCGTTGCGGTCAGTTTTCCCGACTCGACAAGTTTTTCCAATTCGGGTTCCATCAAGCGTGCGAACAAGTTACGATGATCGTCGATCTTGGCGAGAGAAAACTCTGATTAAAGGGCGTTTACGATTGCGGTAAAGCGCCTGTCGTGAAACGCTAGCGCGCCGTGACAACCAGCATCTGGTTTTGGATTGCCTTTCATATCGGCGTCTTCATCGCGCTGATTGTCGATCTTGTCAGTTTCAAACACCGCGGGCGGGAATTGAGCATGCGCGCGGCCGCCCAGCGGAGTGTATTGTGGGTGCTGTTGTCGCTCGGATTTAATGGGCTCGTCTGGTACATTAAAGGAGCGCAAGCCGGCCTCGATTTTCTTACTGCTTACCTCGTCGAATATTCGCTGAGCGTCGATAACATCTTTGTTTTCGTATTGATTTTTGCTTATTTCCGCGTGCCACCGCGGGCCCAGCATCGCGCGCTGGTGTGGGGAATCCTCGGCGCGCTGGTCATGCGCGGAGTCATGATCTTGTGCGGCATCGCGCTGGTGCGGCGGTTTCATTTTATTCTTTACCTGTTCGGCGTATTCCTGCTGATCACTGCTTTGCGAATGTTTTTCGGAAAGCATCCATCGCGCGATTTTGGGGAGAGTTGGGTGATGCGAGGGTGCCGCCGTCTGTTTCGGATTACTCCCGAATTTCATAACGAGCACTTCAAAGCGCGCGTGAATGGCCGATGGATGCTTACGCCGCTGGCCCTGGCACTGATCGTCATCGACATCATGGATCTCATCTTCGCGGTCGATTCAATTCCAGCAGTGTTCGCCATTACGCAGGACGCATTTATTGTTTATACGTCGAACATTTGCGCGATTATCGGTTTGCGATCGCTCTATTTTTTGCTGGCGGGCTT
>QHOJ01000079.1 GCA_003218735.1 Verrucomicrobiota bacterium | reverse complement strand
AAATTAGCGGCGGCGACATTTGCGGTGCATTCTCACCGCCGGCATACGCGCGTTGGAAGCAACGTTTCGCCGCGGAATTCGATCACCCAAAAGTTCAATTGCCGGCTGGCGATCAGATCCGCGCGATAAATTCGACTGCGCTGGCGAAACTTTGGCCAGCGTTAACTCAGTGAGACGAGCACGATTCCGGCGCTGATCAGCAATGCGCCGATCGTTAGTTGCAAGGTCAACTTTTCCTTCAAGATGAACGCTGCCATGACGGTGATGATGATGACGCTCAGTCCTTGAAATGGGTAAAGATAGCTAAGGTCGAATCGCTGCAGCAATCCAAGCGTCAGGAAAAACGAAATCGTCATCAAAAAGACGCCGATCGCAACGCGTGAAACAAAGCGCAGATTGCGGAAGCCACTCTGCGCTGTGGACACCATGGCTCTTTTCAAAATGAG
>QHOJ01000078.1 GCA_003218735.1 Verrucomicrobiota bacterium | reverse complement strand
GGGTTTTGCCACGAGCGCCAGTCCTATGACAACCAGAGCAATACCGCACCAGCGTAGAGTTGAGATAGATTCGCCCAGAAATATCCAGCAGCTGAACGGGACCAGGACATCGACCACGCGTGAAAGAGGAAATGCGATCGTGAGCGGAATGTATCTAAGGACGTACAGCCAGCTGACGAAGCTGGCAACGATCAGGATGATGGCCCACCACACGAGTGGCGAAACCAAACCGTTAATTCCGGTCCACGACCAGCCGCTCTGAAGATCTGCGATGTCTGTCGCGCCGCGTTTCAAAAGAAGCTCGGACACGAGCACGCACACCACGCTCAACGCGAGTTGCAGCCAGGGATTGCCAAAACCGAAAGGTTGATTTCGCTTTGGCTGTTGTGTCATGTCGAAGGGAGTCGAGGCATCTCTTACTGTTCGCTAGCGCCGCGAGGAAGCGAAAACAAACAATGAGATTCCTCCACGTCGGTCGGAATAACAATGAGGCGGGCCACAGCCCCAGGCGAACCAATTCAGAGTTCGTGCGCATTAGGGAATTTGCGCAGAAACGGATCATGGCGCGTAGGCCCGAGATATTTGATGATACGGCGAAAGATCCGATTCAAAAGCACGCTCGTGTGCATGACGTACAAGTCGAGCGGCACGAGTTCGCAGTCGAGATGCAGCTTGGCCTCATAATTTAGCGGATTGCTATAATAATATTTCAATCCTTGTTGCAGCGACCATGAGATGATGTCGCGCAGCGTGTAGAAATAAAGATGCAGATCGAGGGCGACGCTGTAATCAAGTCCGATGCATTCATCATAAATCGCTCCCTCACAAACCAGGCAAAAACTGAATGCGACGATTTTTCCACTTTGTTGCCAGATGAAGAAGTACGCCCGTTCCGGCATCTGCTGCGCAATGGCGCGAAAATAATCTTTCGTTAGTCTCTCGAATTTTAGCGGCGAACGCTCATGCACCCGAAGATAAAGTGGATAGATTTCATCGACGTAAGGAGTGATGTCATTCACGACTTTCATGTCGATCTTTGGTGCGCGTTCCGCTTTCCGGAATTTTCGGCGTAAATCTTTTCGAGTCGCCTTGCTGAGTGTGCGAAAATATTCGTCCCAATCGTGATAATGGAGTAGGAGGCGCGTCATCGGCATGCTCGGTATGCGTGCATATCCGTTTGAGGAAAAAGCTTCAAGTGCCGGACGATATTTTGCCGGGAAGTCTTTTAAAACGACCAGGGAAGCTCTGTTTTGCCGGGCGTAATTTCGGAGGCTGGCTAGCAACGCCGCCGTTACCCATGCTTCATCTTTTTCGTCGCACGCGTCCAGGTCGCCTGCGCCGGCCGCGCAGCCGATCATCAATACCCGCATCGTTAGGAAACGCGGGAATTTTTTCCGGATAAGATCGACAAGCGAACGAATTTTGCCCGGCACGCCTTCGACGAGGTTTTGTCGAACAAAGAATACAGGCTGGATTGCCCGCGCGTTGCCAGCATCGTCTTCGAGCACGAAGTAACGATGTTCGAAATCGCCCTCTAACGTTTCATCAACGATTTCGTAGTAGCGATGGTCCTTGCATTTGTTCTGAAAAGCGCGTCGCCATGCGTCACAATTCTGCAATTCGGCAAGCGTAACGACCTTCGCCGCGCCCTGCGGAAACGGAATGGTGTTGCCAACTGACATGCAAAGAGCCCGCCGAATAAACCGATCGACCGAAGGAAAGGCATCAATTACTCAGCAACCGAGATTTTCTCAAGCATTTGGCGAACGAAATCATACCTGCCGTTGGTCTATTTGTCGATCTTACGGAGTTGTGACCAATGATGACGGACACAAAACCGGAACGTGAACGAAATTGCGGGCCGACTTGTCGAACGTTTCTACTATTGGGTTCTATGTGAATGCTGTTGGAGAGGTTTCCGCGCGATTGAAGTTCGTCGCGACGCTTGCAGCTGTAGGGCTGGCAATTCTTCTCGGCGTTCTGGATTATCTTACAGGTCGCGAGTGGGTAATATCAACTTTTTACCTGCTGCCCACCTGCCTCGCAGGATGGGTGGCCGGGAGGCTGGCGGGATTCGGCATAGAAGCTTTATGCGCTGGCGTATGAGCATCCGGTAATTCCTGTTTGGAACGCGCTAATGCTTTTCGTGCTCTTTTTCGTCGTCGTCTGGCTCCTGACCGCGTTTCGCAGTTCTCACTATTATCTCGAGCAAACAGTCGAGCGCCGAACTGCCGCGCTGCGATCGGAGATCGAGGAGCGGAAGCGGCTGGAGCATGCCAAACTCCAGGCGGAGCGTCTTGCTATGGTTGGCTCGATGGCCGCCAAGGTCGCCCATGAAATTCGCAACCCGCTCGGTTCAATTTCCCTGAACCTCGACCTGATCGGAGAAGAACTTAACGCATTCTCAAATTCCGACGCCCGTTCTTCCGAAGAATACCGCGTACTGTTACGCGAAATGCGTTCGCAGGTATTGCGAATCCATCAGGTTCTCCAAGAGTACCTCCGATTCGGCCGGATGCCGAAGTCTGAGCGCGCTGCTCTTTCCCTGAAGGGCTTGTTTGAAGAAAAACTTAATTTCCTGCAGCCGTTGCTCGACGAAAAGCATGTGCAATTAACGAAGACGTTTGATCCGCATGTGCCACTGGTTCATGCCGACCCCGAGCAACTCTGGGAAGCCTTTTTAAATCTGATCCGCAACGCAATAGACGCGATGCCCGATGGAGGCAATCTGACCGTCAACACGAAGAAGAACGGCGCTACCGCTTTGGTATACATTAGCGACAATGGTCGCGGCATGACCAAGGACGAAGCTCGCAACCTTTTCGTGCCGTTTTTCACGACGAAGAGTGACGGGACCGGCCTCGGCCTTGCCCACACCCAGCAGATCATCAATGAGCATGGCGGGAAGATTGATTGCACCACGTCACCGGGGAAAGGCAGCACCTTTGCGATTCAACTTCCCTTGGCTGTCGGCGCGTGACACTTTCCACAGGAACATGCCTGCTCACAATTCGGGGCGTTTTGTTGGCTCTTGCCCTGTCGCGTTTTCCACTTTGAGCACGCCGTTTCGGATGTGGAGGTCGCGCTGCGGGAACGGCAGCTCGATCCCGGCCTCGCGAAACTTGTGTTCGATGGCAAAATTGAGATCGCTGCGATAACGACTCGGCCGGGCGCTCATCTCACTGCTCCAGACCACCAGCTCGAAATTGATCGAGTTGTCGCCGAATTTCTCGAGAAAAACGCTCGGGGCCGGATCCTCTAACGTATTCGGATTTTCACGTCCGGCGGCGAGTAGAACCTCGCGCACTTTGCCGATATCGCTGCCGTAGGCAACGCCGACCGGAATGCGAAATCGCACTCGCGGATCTCCATAAGTCCAGTTGGTCACGGGCGAATCGATGAATTTCGTGTTTGGCACAATCATCGTGATGTTGTCGTTGGTGCGAATGACCGTGCTGCGGGCGCGAATCTGCTGCACTTGACCTGTAATCCCGGCCACTTCGACGCGGTCTCCAATTGTGATTGGCCGCTCCGCCAGAATTACGAGACCGCTGATGAAATTGCTGGCGATATTTTGCAGGCCAAAGCCGACACCCACGCCGACTGCGCCCGCGAAAACCGCCAGCGCGCCAAGGTGAATACCGGTATTTTCCAGGACAATCAAAACGCCAACTACCAGCACGACGTTGCTAATGATTTGGGCAATGGCGTACTGGAGGGCACGATCTAGGCCGCTGTTGACGAGAAACCGATTGAAAAGAAAGCGTTTCGTTCTCGAGGAGATCCAAAAAACGGCGATTAGAAGCCCAATTAGCAGAAAAATCTGGACAAGACTTAGCGAAACGGCTGGCAAAGGCGCACTCCAAGCCAGCGGAATGCCGGCCGCATTAATTGCGGTAATGGTAAAAAAGACCAGCGCGGCCAGACTTAAAATCGTCGTGACGATCGCGACAAAGTTTGTGTCGATCTTGAAGCGGCTGAAAAGACGCCGGACGACATTGCTTTGTAGTATTCGGGCAATAGCGAGCCCAGCTGCAAAAAGAATGACAAAGGCAATTAATCCCAGGGACGTGATGTAATGGCCGCCGACTTGAAATAAAGGTCTCTCGAAAACCGAGAAGCTCATTGCAATTTAGTCTGGGCGTCTTGCACTTCTCCGCAACCCTAAACACGAAAAACACGGCCGAGCCGTGTTTTGCAATTTCGCTGGGGGGGACGGCACCCTGCGCCATCCGGACGCCGAAGCGCGGCGTCCCTACCTCATTGCGGTTTTGCTCGTTCTTCGATGTATTTAACGACGTCGCCGACGGTTTGCAGCTTTTCGGCGTCTTCGTCCGGCACTTCGACGGAAAATTCCTCTTCAAATGCCATCACCAGCTCGACAATATCCAACGAGTCCGCACCCAAATCCTCAATGAAGGACGCCTGGGGCGTGACCTGCTCCGGGTTAACGCCGAGTTGCTCGACGATGATGTCCTTGACCTTTTCTTCAATTGATTTTTCCGCCATAAAAATTTGTTTCGGTTCGTGTTGGTTACGTGTGGAAAAGCTTAAAGCAATCCGGGCACAGGATGGCAAGTAAATGAATTAGAGAGCTTGTCAATCAATTTCAGGGTGGGATGCACGGGCGGCTTTGAATTTACTTCCGCTGCCATTTCTAGTAGATGGAAGGATGCCCGTTTCGCCTGTCGAGCCAGTTGATTTGCTGGACCTGAAATTGCTCCCTGCGTGGGTGAAGGAACCCACCGAAGAGGGGAAGTACGATTACGTTGAGGGCGAAGTAGCGCGCGGACGAGACCGTCGGCATCCCAGCGCAAAACGTCCACCGGTCAAGGCAGCCAAGAGGGACCTCCTTCGAGAGGGAAAGGCACGGCGCGACCGCCGGGCGCGCCGCATTCACGGCCGGCATGAACAAGATCGCGATGGTGGCCCTCGACCAGTGTCTCGAGCGAGGGATCAACACAAATCATCAGTCGTTCCGCCAGAAATTACGGTGCGTTTTCTGCCGCACTCGCCAGCATTCGAGAGCGTTGTGGCGCAGATCAAGTCCACTTCGGTTGCCTATTCGCTCTTTGCGCTGGCGCGTTTGTTCCTGGAAAAACCGGAACGCTACGATGTCCGGTTGACCGCAAAGGCAGAACGGCCGGTCTATCAACTGGGCGAAAATGGCGCGATGTCTTTGGATCGAGATTTCCTTGAGCGAAACGCATTTCGGTTTGCTCGCGAAGATTTTTACAAGATCGACATCACGCAATCAGACCCG
>QHOJ01000118.1 GCA_003218735.1 Verrucomicrobiota bacterium | reverse complement strand
CCCACGCAATTAACTCCGGCTGCTGACCTGGCTTGTCATCGAAGAACAGACGGAAAAAGAGAACCTGATAATTTGTGCTCGGCGGCGTCACCCGGATACGAAAGATGCTCTTTGAACCGCCTGTCGATTGTGCGGGCAACAGCGTAACTGCCTCCACCCAGCCCGGTGCGTTTTGTGTGCTCGAATTGGGAGACGTGTTTTGACGCAAGTCCAGCCATGCGATTTCCAGCGTTGCCTGTCCGGGCTTCGCGTCGCTCGAGGGTGGCAAAACGTCGCTGAAAGCTTCCTGTGCACAAACACGAGAAGTGACGCCAAATAACAACGCGAAAACGATGATGCGAAGAAACATCTGGCCGGCCAGATTATTTTAGCGCGACTGGAGCTGCAAGCATTTAATGCGGGCGGAATTGCAAGCTATGCGTCATCTCAAATACCGCCGAAAGAATGCTGTAAACGACAAATCCAACCAGAACGGCGATCACCACGATAATGACCGGCGGAATCAATTGGGAGATCACTGCAACCGTACGGTCAAGTTCGCGTTCATAAACATCCGCGATTGCTTGCATCGTCTCAGCGAAATGTCCCGTCTGTTCTCCTACTGCCATCATGTCCGTGAGCAGATCTGGAAATAATTTTTGTTCCTGCAATGCGACGGATAATGTTGCTCCATCGATTACGGCTCGACGGACCTCACTTAACTTCAGTTCGAGAAATCGGTTGCCGGCAATTTCTGTTACGAGATCGAGTGAGCGAAGCAGGGGGATTCCGTTTTCCATCAATGTTCCCAGCGTGCGCGCGAACTGCGCATAATGACGATGGCGGATGATACGCCCGTAGCCGGGAATCACGAGGCGAAAACGGTCCCACGCGGTTCGTCCTTCGTCGCTGCGGACAAACGCGCGGAAACCAACAATCACGCCAACCGCGAGGAGCGCGCCGATCCACCAGTAGCCTGTGATTGCATGATGAATATGCACCAGGATGCGAGTGGGTAATGGTAGCGCACCGCCGGTTTGCGACATAAAGCCGGTCAACTGCGGCACCATGAATGTAATGAAGACGGTTATTAGAATAGCGCCAGCAAGCGCCAGAAATGCCGGATAAATCAGCGCTTGCTGCACGCGATCGCGCAGATCTTTTGTCTGCATTAAATGCTTCACCAAACGCAGCAGAATTTGCGACAGCGCGCCGCTCGCCTCACCAGCTGCCACCATGTTGACGTAAAGTGGCGGGAAAATTCGCGGAAACTCACTCAGGGATTGCGAGAAACTGCGGCCGTCGATCAGGCCTTGATGAAGTGCATGCGTCATTTGTTGGACGCGCGGTTGTTTCAAGCGTTTCTCCAGGATCGACAATCCTTCGTCGAGGGTCATTCCCGCTTGGAGTAAATGGGCAAGCTGCTCGGTAAAAACGAGCAACTGACCGTATGGAATTTTCAGGGACTGCCTGGGAGGTGCGGCCGCTAAAACATCTCGCCGGCTGATCTTCGGTTCAGCGCCGACTAAATCGATCCGAATCGGAATGCATTGCAGCAGCTCGATTTGGCGAATCGCCACCGCGCGATCCGGACAATCGAGCACCCCTTCAACGAGGTTGCCTTGGGCATTACGCGCTCGATAAGCAAATTCTGGCACGGCTTGCAAAATAGTCTGAATTCTGAAACCTCAAACTTGAGCCGATTCTATGTTCGACAATCTGCAGGCGCGTACTCTAAGATTGACCTATTGATTTTCCCACGGTGAGCACACTCCGTATCGCTTTCATTCCCGGTCTCATCGCCGGAGTCATTTCCGTTTTTACCAGCTGGCTCTGGATGGGCGTCATCTTTCATCGCTATCAGCGTGAAACGGCCGAGATATGGCGACCGGAAGGCTCGCGCAGTTACATTGCAGCGAGCCTTCTGCACATTCTCGCGGCGATTGGCATCGCCTGCCTGTTCACACTCGTTGTGCGCTTCAAAGTAGGAATCTTTGCGGTTGGGTTTCAGGGGAGTTTTTACTTTGCCATCTGTATCTGGGGTGCGCTGGCGCTACCGATTCTTCTCGAATCTGCGATCTTTGTTCGTCTCCATCGCCTTGTTGTCCTCGGCCGACTTCTCGACTGGCTCACCACTTCCGTGCTCGCTTGCACCATTATATGGTGGTGGCTGGGAAGGTGACCACCAGCGGCAGCGGAGTTCTGTAAAATTAGCTTGCCAACACCAGATTGCTTCTGCTACGAGACAACAATATGAAATGTGCGGCAGTGTTTCTATTCGTTTCCCTTGCACTTGCATCGGAAGGTCTCGGCGTCTTGCGCCCGCGCTTCCCGGTCAAGTCGGCGCCCCCATTCCGCGGCGACGTCATCATCATCGGAGATGACGAGCTTCAGAATCCCGCCAAGACTTCTCCGCCTAAAGCATCCAAATAATCCGCGCGGCAGTATGTCACAGCGCTGGCAAATGCTGGTCTCCTTCAATCGAAAATCGGCAATCTAAAATCGAAAATGGAAAGAGGCGGGGGCGGGAATCGAACCCGCGAATAGCGGTTTTGCAGACCGCGACCTTACCACTTGGCTACCCCGCCACTTGCGCGCGAATTGAGATTAACGCGTCAGCGTAGCGTGTCAAAAAGTGTGCAATTCCGCGTTGGACGTT
>QHOJ01000117.1 GCA_003218735.1 Verrucomicrobiota bacterium | reverse complement strand
CTCCTTTTCAACGACGACGACACGCTTAACCGCGCCCTTACGGTCAAAATCGAGATGCACGCGCGTACCCGGTCGGATCAAGTGCTGGTCGACTGCTTTGCCATCCTTGTCGACGTAGCGAACCCTCTTTCCGAGCACATACGAGATCGGCTTAGCGTCGGGCGAGGACTGCACAACGAGCGGCGAAGGGGGAGTAGTTGTTGTCTGGCCGGGTGTGAACGCCGTCACCGTCCCGACTACAACCGCTCCAGTGGTCATTTGCGTGGTCGCTGGCGTGATCGCGGGTTGCGTCGTGGTCGTTTGTCGGGCCTTCGCGGTCTTTGTTTGCGCGAACGCCAAAGGCGCAATCATCACGCAAACAAGAATAATAGCTATTCGTCTCATGTGTCCTCTTTCGTTGAGTTGACTTTCCCTGCCTGTTTCGCAGCGCGCGTTCCTTTTGGATGCCTTGATCGGCGCTGAACGCAACGCCGAGAATTACGGCAGCAGCAGAGCAGCATTCTGCCGTCTGCCAGCCCCGGCAGGAAGCCGATAAAATTACTCGCAATTGCCTGCAATAGCTGCAGGATTCCCAACGAAACTCTGCAGCTTCGGATTTGCGAACTACTTTCGCTTAGTCTTCAACAACAACGCGCTCGACTACACGCGTCCCGCCCGTGCCTGTGTAATAAACGCGCCCACGCTGATTCGGTGTGAGCGCTGATGTGACCACCTGTCCGGCCCCGTTCACGATTCGGGCGGCCGTGCCCAGAGCGAAACTGACCGGTCCTTGGTTGCTTTGGACCACAATCGTCTTGCCGGGCTTGTAGGTAGTTACCGTGCCGGCAGTATAGGTTGTGGTTGTTTCTGTGGTCGTTGTCGGTTGTGTAGTTGTTGTTTTCTCTGTGCTCGTCGTACTCGTCTGCGCAAACGCCAGCGGGCCGATTAACGCGCAAGCGAGAGTGACAATTGTTTTGTTCACTATAATGCCTCCCTGTTCATGTTGATGTTCACCCAAACTTCGTAGCTCGGTGACTTGACGGACGCTCCCAGAGTGTCGCGCGTCCGTCTCCTGTTTGACCGGCTCTGCACGCCGCTGTTCGAACTAATTGCCAATTTGCGTAATTGAGCGGGACCGCGAATTCGGTAACGTGACGTGCCGATGACGAGTCAAGCGCCGAATGTCGATCCGATTCTGACACCGGAAGTTGTAGCACAACACGGCCTTGCACCGGAGGAATTCGAGCGCATCAGGAAAATTCTCGACCGCGAGCCCAATTTTACTGAGCTCGGAATTTTTTCCGTGATGTGGAGCGAGCATTGCTCGTACAAGAATTCACGTAACGAGTTGAAAAAAATTCCGACTAGTGGACCCAATATTCTCGTGGGCGCCGGAGAAGAAAATGCTGGCGTTGTCGATATCGGTGACGGGTGGGCGATCGCATTTAAGATCGAGAGTCACAATCACCCAAGCGCGATTGAACCTTTTCAAGGCGCGGCTACCGGTGTCGGAGGAATCATTCGTGATATTTTTACCATGGGCGCACGTCCCGAGTTTTGCCTCAACTCCTTGCGCTTCGGTCCGATCACAGAATCATCCAGCATCGAGCGTTCGGCATCCGGCATCGCTGCGAATCGTCGCCTCTTTACCGGCGCCGTTTCCGGCATCGCGCACTACGGGAATTGTGTCGGCATCCCAACAATCGGCGGTGAAATTTATTTCGATGAAAGCTTCGAAGGTAATCCGCTCGTAAATGTTTTTTGCCTCGGTGTGTTGCGGCACAAACAGCTCACGAGGGGCGCGGCGCACGGCGTCGGCAATCCGGTCTTTTACGTCGGGGCTGAGACCGGACGTGACGGTCTCGCTGGCGCAGCGTTCGCATCGCGCGAGCTAACGGATCAATCCCGGGAAGATCGCCCGGCAGTCCAAGTTGGCGATCCGTTCAAAGAAAAACTACTGCTCGAAGCATGTCTCGAATTGCTCGCTCGCGACGCGGTTGCCGGAATTCAGGACATGGGCGCGGCTGGTTTAACTTGTTCGACTTGCGAAACGGCCAGCCGCGGCAGCAGCGGGATCGAAATCGATCTGGCCAAAGTGCCGAAACGCGAGCCGGGCATGACGCCGTACGAAATTCTGCTGAGTGAATCGCAGGAGCGAATGCTGATCATCGCCCGGCGCGGGAAAGAAAACATTGTGCGCGAAGTTTTTGAAAAATGGGATGTGCCCTGCGCGGAGATTGGACGCGTGACGGATGATGGAATGATGCGCGTCCGTAATAACAGTGTGGTTGCCGCGGAAATTCCGGCCAAACCGCTCGCTGAAGAAGCGCCGCTTTACTCGCGCGAAGCGAGACCGCCCTCTTCTATCGCCGCGGCCGATAACCGCCGAATCGAAGATCTTCCGAAGATCGACAATCACCAGGCGTTGCGCCAATTACTCGGCGACCCGACCGTTGCGTCCAAGAATTGGGTATACCGTCAATACGATCACACCGTGCGCACAGGCACGGTTGTAAAACCGGGATCAGACGCCGCCGTGTTTTTCGTTCGTTACGCGAACAAAATTTTGGCAGCAACGACTGATTGCAATTCCTTGTACTGCGCGCTCGATCCCCGTGAAGGCGGCAAGATCGCTGTGGCCGAAGCGGCCCGGAATCTCGCCTGCTCCGGCGCGAGACCGCTTGCCGTGACCGACAACTTAAATTTCGGTAATCCTTATAAACCCGAGAATTTCTGGCAGCTACGCGAAGCGGTGGAAGGTATCGCTGAAGCCTGTCGCGCATTCGGGACGCCTGTTACCGGTGGAAACGTCTCTTTATATAATGAGAGCCCGTCCGGAGTTGTCGATCCGACGCCGACAATAGGAATGGTCGGCTTGATTGATAATGAGCGACATATCACCACGCAATGGTTCAAAAACGCCGGAGATGCGATTATTCTCGTCGGTAAGATTGGTGAAGGCTTAGGCGGATCGCAGTTTCTGAAAGTTTGCCACGGACGTAAACAAGGTCCCCCACCCCGTGTCGATCTTGAGCTTGAAATCAGAGTTCAACATGCGGTCCGTGATTTAATTCGCGAAGGTCTCGTGAAGAACGCGCATGATTGCTCCGAAGGAGGCCTCGGGATTACCCTGGCCGAATGCTGTTTTAATCCTGAAGAG
>QHOJ01000116.1 GCA_003218735.1 Verrucomicrobiota bacterium | reverse complement strand
AATTCATCCTGCGGATCGCTTCCTTCAGGCGCATTTCCGTGCGATTGCACGCCGTAACGAAAATCGAAAATCTCCGCGGCGTTGCCGAGCGCCGCGTCAATTTCTTTTTTTGTCCAAACGTAAAACGCTCCTTCTTTCTTCTGTAACGGCGTTCTGTGCGCGTCGACATCCGCCGATTCCTTATCGGACTCATCTCGGCGGTCAAAGACCGCCGCTACAGGAACTGGGCTGTCCGCGTCTTCGGCGGAAAAAAATCCGCCTTCCGTCGATCTTGTGTGATTTGGAAGGCATCGAGATACGCGGCAGCGAGCTGCGCCTGATCGTAAAGCATCTTTTCGAAGTGCGGTACGTGCCAGTAACGATCGACCGAGTAACGATGAAAACCGCCGCCAAGATGATCATGCATCCCGCCTGCTGCCATTTTGCGGAGCGTAACAAGATCCATTTCCAGCGCGTGCTTGCCCGTTGCGGATGAAGGATCGCGCGCATAAAATCGGGAAAGAAAGTTTAATGTGACCGGGTGCGGGAATTTCGGGGCGCTGCCAAATCCACCATCACGCGCGTCGAAGCTGCGAGAAAACTGCTCATAAGCAGCGTCGAGAATCTTTGTGTCGATCGTTTCCACAACGCTCGATTTCGCAGTTTGCGCTTCGCGTAAGGCGTCGATGATTTTCGTGCCTTGACCGGCAATCTTCTCGTGGTCCTGTTTCCAGGCAGCCGCGATCCGGTCGAGAACTTTTGTGAAACCAGGCTGACCATGACGATCTTCAGGTGGGAAGTACGTTCCGCCAACGAACGGTTTTAAATCTGGCGTCAACCAAACGTTCATTGGCCAGCCACCGCCGCCGGTCGTAGCCTGCACGAAGGTCATGTAAACGCGATCGACATCGGGACGCTCTTCCCGGTCGACTTTGATGTTCACAAATTCGCGATTCATGATCGCCGCTACTTCTTCGCTCTCGAATGACTCGTGGGCCATAACGTGGCACCAATGACAGGTGGAATAGCCGATCGAGAGAAAGATCGGTTTGTTTTCGCGACGCGCTTTGGCGAAAGCCTCTTCGCCCCACGGATACCAATCGACCGGATTATGCGCGTGCTGGAGAAGATACGGCGATTTTTCCCGTGCCAGTCTGTTCGTATGCTCAGGCACGCCAGGCGCTGGGTTGGCGGCAATATGGCTCGGCGTCACTAACCACATTAGCGCGAGAACTCCAAAGCGGAAGCCGCTTATCATGCTTTGCCACGTTAAATCGTTAAAACGTCAATCCGATGTAACGAATCATGGCAGTCATCTAAGATTTGTCACTCCTTCGTCATTCGGCATAAGTTCGTCATTCGGCATTCGTGCTTCGTCATTTGGCCGATATCTTCACGCCTTCCCGAGACTCGGCATAACATCATCACGTGCACACCACACAACTCGTCCTTCTGTTTCTCTCCGTCGGGTTGATCGCATTTCTCTATTCGTCGGTTGGTCACGCGGGCGCATCGGGCTACATTGCGATCATGACGCTGTGGGGACTCGGCCCCACCACGATCCGACCAACCGCGTTGGTCCTAAACATCCTGGTCGCGTCGATCGGCGCGTTTCAATTTTGGCGAGCGGGCCACTTTAGCTGGAAATTGTTTTGGCCATTTGCTCTGCTTTCAATTCCGGCCGCCTATTTTGGCGGTCACTTACAACCGTCTGCTGCCGTCTTAAGAATTTTGATTGGCCTGGTGCTGCTTTTCTCGGCGGTTCGCTTGATCTTCCGACGCAACGATCCCGCAAAACTTCTCACCCCATCCCAACCGACCGCCATTAGCGTTGGAGCGGGCCTCGGATTTCTTTCGGGATTGACTGGCACCGGCGGCGGAATATTTCTCACACCGCTTCTGCTGTTCTGCCGATGGGCGCGTATTCGCCAGGCGGCCGCTGTTTCGGCGCTGTTCATTCTGGTAAACTCGATCGCTGGACTTGCCGGCTATTTTACAGCAGTCCATTCCATCCCGTCGCTGGGCGTCATCCTCGGAGCCGCTGCGATCATTGGCGGCATTTTCGGTTCGCATCTTGGCAGCCGCCATTTTCCCGTTCGCACAATTTCGATCCTCCTGGCGATCGTCCTCAGCATCGCCGGGAGCAAATTAATTTTTACCGGATGACAATTCCAGGACGATCTGATTGGCGTATGCTCGCAAAAGCTGACAAAGCGCCCCGACATCCAATCCATGATGTCGCGGCGCGAACCTCGACAAGTTCTTTTGCGCGAGTTGAAACAAACGCACAGCAGGCGCTAAACGTTTGCTGTGCTTCGCGTGCAATGGATGTTCGAATCTCTTCTGTAGATGGACGAACGCGCCGGCCGCCTGAATCAGCCCTTTGAAGAAGTCTGCATCGGCAGAATTCGTTCTGAGCCAAAGTTGCTCGAGAACATCGTGCGCCTCATAATAACGCTGCTCGTTCCAGCACTGAAAAAAAGCGCGATAAAACGGATGCTGTGTCAGGTCCGTCTGGTTTGGATCGACCTCTTCAACAGGCAACTCCGCGACCAACCGCGAAATCCTCTCGCCTTTGTTCATGAAGGGTTTTAACTTGGTCGCAGCTCAGATAATGAGCAAACCAACACGTATCAATTTCGCAGCGGAAACACTCCACGAATGCCCGGCGTGTGAATTCTCACAGCCCGGATGGCCGTGCCACCACAGATGACGACAGGCGTAGGTTTGGTCATTCTGTTGGCCGCCATTTTGTTTTTGATTTTCTGTTCCGCGCTTTTTTCCGGACTGGAGACAGCGCTCTTCTCACTTAAGCCGCATCAATTACGCCGGCTCGAGGAACATCATCCCGGACTGACGAAATTCATACAACTCTTCCAAAAAAATCCGCGTCGCGTTCTGAATGTGCTGCTTTTGGGCGATGGACTGGTGAAGGTGCCACTGGTAATTTTGTGTCTCCTCTTCTTGTGGGAAGGCCCATTCGGAGGACGGATCCCGCAGTGGCTGGCGGGGATTGCGATCTTCGCAATTGTCGTGCTGGTTTGCGACTTAATTCCGAAGCTCCTCGCCCTTTCAGCGCCCTATCGACTCTCAGCGATCGGGGCATTCACGTTGCAAGTATCGATGCCGCTGCTCGATCGCGTGGGTTATGCACTTGAGACGGTCAGCACCCGTGTTGCCAATCTTTTCACTCCGCTGCATTTGCCAACGCGACCGCGCCTGAGCGACGCCGAATTTGGAATGCTGGTCGAGATAGGCGAAGAGGAAGGCGCATTGCACGAAGGAGAAGCCGAGATGATTAACGAAATCATCAAGCTCGGCGACAAAACGGCGAAAGACTGCATGACTCCGCGCGTGGACAGTTTTACGCTGCCGGACGACTTGACGAACGGGGAAGCGATCGCGCGATTAAAGGGGAAACGTTATCGTCGCGTTCCGGTTTACGCGGACACGCCCGACCAAATTCTCGGGATCGTCGATGTGAAAACGTTCCTGCTCGATTCGTCAGATCACTACACGGAAAAATTAATCGCTCCCTCTTTTGTGCCTGAGACGATGCGCGCACTGGAGTTGCTCAAGCTTTTTCTGACCCATCCCCAGGGAATAGCCGTGGTGGTAGATGAGTTTGGAGGCACTGAAGGCATCATCACCATGTCTGATATCGTGGAGGAAATTCTTAGCGACGCGATTCCGCGGGGAGATGTCGATCTTTACATTGAGCCGCTTGAGGATGGGAAATTTCTCGTGAGCGGAAACGCGCGGCTTGATGATGTAAGCGAACATTTGGGGTTTCAAATTGCAGCGGAAGGAATCGACACCATTGGCGGATTTATCTTCACGCAGCTGGGTTATTTGCCAGCCTCCGGGACAAAACTGGAGATTCCGCGCCTTGTCATCACCGTGCGTCGAGCCGCGCGCAAACGAATCGAGGAGGTCCTGCTGGAGAAAACAACCGGCGGCGGCATTGAGGAAACACCACTCAAGACCAGCGTTGCAGCATGATGACCACATTAATTATTTTCTGCTGCTGGATTGTTTCGTTCTTCTTTAACGGAATCGAAAGCGGGCTGCTTTCAATTGATCCAGTACGGTTACGGCAAAATGTGAAGCGAGGCGTAGCACCAGCCTTGCGGCTGAATCGCTTGTTAAAACAGCCGGAGCGACTGCTCGTAACTGTCCTGCTCTTTACGAACGCGGCCGATATACTCGGTCTGCTTTTGTTGACGCGGCAGCTTGTTGGTTCCTTCGGGTACGCCGGATTTTTTCTCGCGTTGGTGATCGCAGTTCCAGTTTATCTGTTTCTGCTTTCCGTCCTGCCGAAATCGCTTTTTCGGCGATTTCCGTTTCGCGCTTTGGCTCACCTGGCCGGCATTCTCGAATTCGTATCGATCCTGCTCTCACCGATGCTGGAACTCGGCGAGGGATTGGGGCGGCTCCTACTGCCAGGGCGTGTCGCGAAACATGCCCGGCTTTTTGCCGCGCGCGAGGAACTGAAACAGATCATGACCCAAAGTGAACGCGAAGGCTCCCTGACTGCCACTGAGCGTGCGATGATTCACAACGTCGTTGACTTCTGGAACATTAAGGCGTGCGACGTGATGGTGCCTCTCTCGAATGTCATTGCGGTGCGGCCGGGCGCGTCAACTGAGGAAGCGCTTAAGCTAGGCGCATCTTCAGGTCTGGACCGTCTGCCTGTAATTAGCCGCGACGGTCAGCCGACTGGATTGATCAACGTTCTCGATATTCTCCTTGAACAAAATGGAGCCAGGCCGCTGAGCAATTACGTGCGACGCATCGTACTCACGACCGAGGACGAACTCGCCTACCGTATTGTCCAACGATTGCGTGCGGCTCGTCTTGGGCTAGCCGCTGTCCTGGATAATAAAAGAAACTTGCGGGGGATTGTCACCGTTGAGGATTTAATCCGGCGTCTCGTCTCCTCGAGCGAAGCGCGCGTTTAATCACCCCAAGGGCGGAACGTTTCATTGCCTAAGATTGCTGCCGCACTAATGAGCGCGACGTGCGAAAAGGCCTGCGGGAAATTTCCGAGCTGACGCTTTTCGCTAGGATCGTATTCTTCTGAAAGAAGTCCGAGATCGTTGCGCAGATTGAGCAGGCGTCCGAATAATTCGCGCGCTTCTTTTTTGCGGTCGAGCAAATGCAAACAATCGGCCAGCCAAAAAGAACAGGGAAGAAAAACGCCTTCGCCACCCGGCAATCCATCGACCTTTTCTTCCTGCGGCCGATAACGCAGCACAAAACCATCCTGCATGAGTTCGCGTTGAATCGCCTCGATTGTGCCCCGCACGCGGTCATCGGTCGCTGGCAGAAAACCGACCAGGGGCATCACGAGCAGACTCGCATCGAGCGCGTCCGACCCATAAAACTGCGTGAACGCTTTCTTGCCAGGGTTGT
>QHOJ01000115.1 GCA_003218735.1 Verrucomicrobiota bacterium | reverse complement strand
ATCAAGGTGCTCGGCTTTCGTTTTGCCCGTCAGTTTCTGACTGTCGATCTTGCGTTGTAATTCCATGAAAGCGTGCAGCAGCGCCTCGGGCCGGGGCGGGCATCCTGGAATGTAAACATCGACCGGGATGTAACGGTCGATTCCTTTGAGGACGTTGTAGCCTTGCTTGAATGGTCCGCCGGAGATCGCGCACGCGCCCATCGAGATCACGTATTTGGGGTCGGGCATCTGGTTGTAGAGCCGCACGATTTGCGGCGCCATTTTCTTGGTCACCGTTCCGGCCACGATCATTAGATCAGCCTGGCGCGGTGATGGCCGGAAGATTTCACCGCCGAACCGCGCGATGTCGTAACGGGAGGCGGCGGTTGCGATCATTTCGATCGCACAACAGGCCAGTCCGAATTGCAGCGGCCAGATCGAGTTCTGCCGCCCCCAATTGTAAAGCTCCTGCATCGAAGTGACCCAGATTCCCTGTCTTTGCAGTTCGCCCCGAAGCCCTTCGTCGATTTCGCCCATGTTTAATAAAAACGTTAAAAGTTAAACCGCTAAATCGGATTTTTCTTGGCCTCATTTTCCATTGTAACAACGTAACGCTTTAACAGTTTTAACCACCGCGCTAGCGCGCCCAATTTAAGCACCCTTTGCCCCAAGCCCAAATAAGACCTTCGATCAGTAGCAGCAGGAAAATGAGAATGGCAACGAACGCGCCGACTGGCAACCCAGTGAACGCAACCGCAAATGGCACTAAAAAAATCGCCTCCACGTCGAAGATTAAAAAGATGATCGCGTAAAGATAATACTGCGATCTGAATTGGATTTGCGCGTCGCCAATTGACTCGACGCCGCACTCATAAGTCGCATTTTTTTCCGCGCCGGGTTTCGGGGGCTGGAAAAATCTTCGCCACATCCAGGCCAATGCCAGCGGGATCAATGGAAAGACCAACGCCACGCCGACAAAAATGACAATGAACAGGTACGGATCAGGCGTCATAGAATGCCAACCGGATTAACGATCACTTCTGTGAAGCGCTTGGCCATGCGGCATCCTGCCAAAAAAGCGCCGCGCATCAATGCGATTTGCAAGACAATGGTTGCCGGATCAGGCAGGGCCCGGGCGAAGAATGCTCGGCGCTACTGTACAAGCAATGACGAAAAATTATTTCCCGGCCTCCGGCGATTTTCTGCCGAGCCATCCGCGCCGCTTTGGTTTGGATTCCTCGGCTGGCGTGGGCGCCGATTCCTTCGCCTCCGCCGCTGGCTCTTTCGCCTCAATAACTTTTTCTCTTTTTGGCTTGGTCGCCTTTTCTTCCGCCGTTTTCTCTTCGGCCGCTGGTGCTGCATCAACCCATTCGATAAACGCCATCGACGCAGAGTCGCTCTTGCGTTGGCCCAGCCTGACGATGCGAGTGTAGCCGCCGTTACGGTTTCCCGATCTCGGCGCGATCTCGGCGAACAATTTCTTTACGGCATTCTTTTGCCGCAGTGTCCCCAAGGCAGTCCGCCGCGCATGCAGCGACCCGTTTTTGCCCAGCGTCACCATTTTTTCGGCGAGCGGTCGAACCGCCTTCGCTTTGGCAAGGGTCGTCTTGATGCGTTGATGTTCGATCAAGCTGCACACTTGGTTGGCGAGCAGAGCTTTGCGGTGCTCCGCCGTCCGGCCAAGCTTGATTGTCTTTTTTCGATGTCTCATGAAAAGGCGAACGTCACTTCTCGGCAGACGTGGCTGGTGGGGTTGCGCCATCAGCGCTCGCCAGCACGTCCACAAGACCTGGATCGAATTTCATCCCAAGACCCAACCCAAGCTGTTGCAGTTTGTCCTTGATTTCGTTGAGCGATTTTTTTCCAAAATTGCGATACTTCAGCATTTCCGCCTCGGTTTTTTGCGCAAGCTGACCAACGGAGGTGATATTCGCGTTGTTCAAACAATTCGCGGCCCGCACGCTGAGCTCGATCTCATTGACGCTCATGTTGAGCAGCTTCTTGAGCTTAATGTTCTCTTCGCTCACACCGGCAGGCGTTTCGTCGAACTCGATCACATCTTCGTTGAAGTTGACAAAAACATCGAGGTGATGACGCAAAATCGCGGAGGCCTGGAGCAGCGCGTCCTCCGGGGTCAATCGTCCGTCGGTCCAGATTTCCAGAATGAGTTTGTCGTAATCGGTGCGCTGACCGACGCGGGTATTTTCGACCGCGTATTTCACGCGCGTGACCGGCGAAAAAATGGAATCGATTGGGATCAAACCGATCGGCTGATCGGCGCGCTTGTTCTCCTCGCCGCTGGCAAAACCGCGGCCGACGCGAACTTCGAGCTCAGCGTCAAGTTTATGCTTCTTGTCGAGCGTGCAAATCAGTTGCTTGGGATTAAGCACTTCGTAGCCTTGCACGACCTGGATATCGCCAGCGGTGACTTCCCCTTCCTTGTTCACGGTGAGCGAAAGTTTCCGCGGCTCATGATCATCCGCTTTAAATTTCACCTTCTTAAGATTGAGGACGATGTCGGTCACGTCCTCGACCACGCCCGGAAGCGTGGCGAACTCGTGTTGCGCACCGGTAATCTTTAACGCCGTGATTGCCGCTCCTTCCAATGAAGAAAGCAGGACGCGCCGGAGTGAATTTCCGACCGTGTGGCCATAGCCGGCTTCAAACGGCTCGGCGACAAACTTCGCGTAGGTTTCTGTAGCAGTGTTCTCGTCTTTGACGAGAGTTTTCGGCATCTCAAAACGACCGTAACGGATTGGCATATTTCAATGAGTGATTTAGCGAGTAAGCGATTTAGCGAATTGTGGGAAACAAATCACCCGATCATTTAATCTCTGAATCACTGAATTCCTCCTCGCCGGGTTCCCCCTGGCGAGTGCGGTTTCCCGTCAAGCGACGGAGACCCAGGGACCAACGGCGCAACTTCAAAAACTCGCTGCGGATGCACAATAAAGACCAAGTCGGAAGCTTTGCAAGAGTGGATTTTGCGCTTCAATTTTTCCAGGGCACGAAAGCGGATCGGGAGCGGTGGAAACGTTAAAAAAGTTGAATCGTTAAAAGTTGGTCCTGGTCCGCTAAGCCCGGCGATGTTCTTTCCCTTTTTAACAATTTAACGATGTAACGATTTAACTATTCAACAATCTCGTCG
>QHOJ01000114.1 GCA_003218735.1 Verrucomicrobiota bacterium | reverse complement strand
CTTGCGGTGAAATTTCACGAATATTTTTCTTCGCATCCGCAACCAGTTTTTCGAAACGAGTGTGCCCTGCCATGTATCCTCATCGTCTGCCACGTCGCCGCTCAGTCAAGTTGCGCCCGCGATTGGTCTGCCCGCGAATCACGCGAATGGACGCGAATTTCCAGCAGCGGAAGACGATCGCGTTCTGCCATCACCACATCAGCCTCTTGTTTCGCTGATTCGCGTGATTCGCGGGCAAAAATCCATTATTCGTAGCGCAAGGCTTCGATCGGATCGAGCCTGGCGGCCTGGCGCGCGGGATAAAATCCGAAAAAAATTCCCACTGCGGCACTGAACAGAAACGCGATGGCGATCGAGGTGATTGAAATCAGCGTCGGCCACTGGAAGTTCCAGGCAAGAAATTGCGAAGCGCCGAAGCCAACGATAATTCCGAGTATTCCGCCGACGGAACTCAGCGTCACGGCTTCGATTAAAAATTGCGTCAGAATATCGTTCCCGTGCGCGCCGACGGCCATGCGTACGCCGATCTCGCGTGTCCGCTCAGTCACGCTCACGAGCATGATGTTCATGATACCGATGCCTCCGACCACGAGCGAAACGCCGGCAATTGCGCCCAGCAAAAGCGTCATGACACGCGAAGTTGCCGTGGCGGCTTCGGCAATCTCCTGTTGATTGCGCACGGTGAAATCATCATCGCGCCCCGGCCGGATATTGTGCCGCTGTCGAAGCAGCGAAATGATCTGTTGCTGTGCGGCTTCGATTTGGCGCGCATCGCCGACTTGCACATTGATATTGCGCAAGGTCGTGCCGCCAATCACGCGTTTCATCGCGCTCGTGTACGGCATTACCACCACGTCGTCTTGGTCAACGCCCTGTGGGCTCAATCCCTTCGGCGTGAGCACGCCCGTGATTGTGAACGGCACATTTTTAATGCGTAAAATCTGACCGACGACGGTGTCGTTGCCGTAAATCTGCGTCGCAGTTGTGCGGCCAACGACACAAACTTTGTTCGCGCTGCGCACATCCTGCGGCGTAAATGGCGCACCGTCCGCCAGCGGCCATTGCCGCAGATCGAAATAATCGGCTGACTCGCCGAAGATCCGGGTAAACCAATTTTGGTTAACTTCCTCGCTGACGCCAATGACGCCGGGCACTTCGCGCCGGATCGCTTCCGCATCTTCAATCTTTAGGGTGCCCGCGCCGCCCCAACCGGTGCGAATGCCGCTCGAAGTCGTGCTCCCGGAAAAAATCAGGATCACATTTTGCCCAAGACTTGCAATCTGCGCTTCCACTTGCGCTTTTGCGCCATTGCCGATTCCGACCATCGCAATGACCGCGCCGACGCCAATGATAATGCCGAGCGCGGTCAGCACCGAACGCATTTTGTTCCTGCGCAATGCGCGAAACGCAACGTTAAATGTCGATCCCACTCTCATCGTGTTCGTTGAAACGTTAAATCGTTGAATCGATCATTACTGCCTACTTCTCCGGGATGTTTGTCGACATTCCCGATTTATCCAATTCAGCTTCGGCAAGAGCTCGTTGCGTGACGACTTTGTCGCTAAGCAAAATTCCATCGCGCATTATCACATTCCGCCGCGCATAAGCAGCAATGTCCTGCTCGTGCGTCACCATAACAATGGTGATTCCACGTTCATTAAGCTGCTGAAAAATTCCCATGATCTCCACACTCGTTCGGCTGTCGAGATTTCCCGTCGGCTCGTCCGCCAGCACTACTTCGGGGTCATTGATCAATGCGCGCGCGATCGCGACGCGTTGTTGCTGACCGCCAGAAAGCTGGCTTGGATGATGATCTTCGCGGCCGCCAAGTCCGACCGACGCAAGGACGCGATCAGCTTTTTCGCGAAGCTGCGCATTTGTCAGGCGATGCGCACTGTAAAGCAATGGCAGCTCGACATTCTCCCGCGCCGATGTGCGCGGCAGGAGATTAAAACTTTGAAAGATGAAACCAATTTTGCGATTGCGAATATCAGCGAGCCGATCGCGATCAAGGCCAGAAACATCGGAACCATCCAGAAGGTAATGGCCCGAAGTCGGCCGATCGAGACAACCGAGAAGATTCATCAGCGTGGATTTCCCGGAACCGCTCGCGCCCATCAGCGCCACAAATTCGCCGCGCTGAATCTCAAGAGAAACGCCGCGCACGGCGTGCACTTCCATTTCGCCGCTGCGATAGGTTTTGTGGACATCGATCAGCCTGACAAGCGCGCCGTTGTTCATGTCGATCTTCTGGCTGGGCTGTAGAGGCGGTCTGTTCTCAGCCGCAAACCAGATCTCTTGCCCTGCGCCTGAGGACAGGCGCCTCTACACCATGACAAGCCTCCGCTCGAAATGACAAAACTCATTAAAACCGGCGCGGGCCGCCACCAAACGGATTTGTCGGGGGCGACGGCGCGGCGATGGTTGAAGTTAGTTCTGCTGTCACGACGCGATCGCCCTCTTTCAGGCCTTCAACCACTTCCGTCATAATTCCATCGCTAATCCCGGTTTTAATCTGGACCGCCCGCGGACGGCTGCCGAATTTTGGCAAAATATAAACGGTTCGTTCGGCACGGCGTTGGCTCGCGCCAGCGTCACCTGGCCCGGCGCGCCTCGCTCCGCGCCCCGGCGCGCTTTGCCTGGTCTCCACCGGCGTCGCATCGGGCGGGCGATATCTGAGCGCAGCATTTTTGATCTGCAAAACGTCGTCACGATGCGCGATAATGATGGATACGTTCGCTGTCATTCCTGGCTTCAATTTCAACTCCGGATTACTTACCCCGATCACGGTGTCGTAAGTCACAACATTCTGCACAGTGATTGGCGCATTGCGCACCTGCACGACCTTCCCGTGAAAAGTTTGCATCGGGAAAGCGTCCACCGTGAAATCGACATTCTGATCGATTGTGACAACTCCGACGTCCGCTTCGGCGACGTTCGCGTGGAAAGCGTCCACCGTGAAATCGACATTCTGATCGATTGTGACAACTCCGACGTCCGCTTCGGCGACGTGATCGTGCAATGGTCGAGATCGGCCTTCGCATTATCGAGCGCGCCTTGCTTGATCTTCACATTGGCCTCGGCCTGATGGAGAGTTGCCATCGCCTGATCGACATCGGCCTGCGAAGATGTTTTCCGGGCGAACAACTCCTGTGTGCGTGCGGCCGTGATCCTGGCAAGCTCAAGCGCTGCCTTCGCGCTCGCCAAATCACCCTCAGCTTGAGTGACGGTGGCCTGGAATATCGCCGGGTCAATTTGTGCTACGACCTGTCCCGCTTTCACCTGCGAATTAAAATCCGCGAACAATTTGGCGATATTACCCGAAACCTGGCTGCCGACCTGCACGGTTACCACCGGGTTGAGCGTGCCGGTCGCGGTCACCGCCTGGGTGATTGGATCGCGCGTCACTTCTGCCGTTTGATAATTTGCGGCGCCAGCTGTGCGGCATTGCCGGACAATGAACGCAATAATTAACAGGCCAACAATAACGACGAGCCAGGAGAAAAAACGTTTCATGCGCACGCTGGTTGATGCACTTATAAGTAGATGACAGGAAGAACTAATGCGCCGTTACATCGAAATCTACTCCATCATGCTGCGCAACTCGCTCATTCGCGAGATGAGTTTCAAGGCAAACTTCCTGCTCTGGATGATCGTCGAGATCCTTTGGTTCTGCGGACAGATTGTTTTCTTTAGCATCATTTTCGGGCAGGTCGATCGCATCGGCGATTGGACGAAATGGGAGGTGGTGCTGCTTGTCGGCACCCACCAAATGATCGCGCAAATTTTCCAGGGCTTTTTTTTCGTCAACATCGCGAATATCCCGGAGCTGGTTCGCACCGGGAAACTGGATTCGCTGCTCGTGTTGCCGATCGACAGTCAGTTTGCTGTTTCCAGCAAACAATTCGGCCTGGACAGCATGATCAATGCCGCCCTCGGTGGAGTAGTGGTTTGCGTTTCCTTGTCCCAACTCGGCATCGTTCCAAACCCAATGTCGATCCTGCTTTATCTGGTTGCGCTCGGATTCGGCGTCGCGGTGCATTACTCCATCATGCTTGGCCTCGCCGCCGTGAGTTTTTGGATTGTCCGCGCCCAGGGACTCGTTTACGGGTACTTTAATTTTCTCAATATTGCGCGCTATCCGGACGTAATTTTCCCACGACTCTTCCGTTTCATTTTCGGCTGGATCATTCCGGTGGTGATTATCGCAAATATTCCCGCCCGACTACTCATCAAATCGCTCGGACAACCTGGCCAGCTAATGCTGCATCTTGTCATCGCGTCGACGATCATCTTCTGGTTGTCCCGCGTTTTCTGGCGCTTTGCGTTGCGGCATTACTCGAGCGCCAGCTCGTAAGATCGACAAAAGCGCCAAAAACAATCCGCGATCTTTAGCCCAAAATCTCTGCTTGCGCACTGGGCCAAATGCTCTTAATTAAGCCTCCGTTTTTTCCGGCGCCCCAGTAAAAGGCGCTTTTCACGCTATGGTCAAATCAAAGAAAAAGAAGAGTTCCGCGAAGAAGTCCGTTGCCCGTAACACGCGACCGGCGCGCAAGGCCGCCAGGCCGGTGCATAAAGTGTCTGCGAAAAGATCGGCCTCGAAAAAGGCCGCACCGGTCTCGGCGAAGGCGGTCAAACGTTTGCCAAAGGTTTCGAAATCCAGAAAAGCAATCACTGACTCTCCCGCCATCCTGCTTGGCCGGAACCATCGTGAGAAGAGGCTTGATCCGTTCACGCGCAAGCAAAAGGAGAAGTTGCTTCAACTTCGCGACGCCATGGTGGATTCCATGGCCGGCGTTGCCCAGGACACTCTTCGGTCGCGCGCCGAAGGCAGCGAGGCTTCGGCTTTTGGCATGCATCAAGCCGACGCCGGATCGGATGCGTACGATCGCGACTTCGCCCTGAGTTTGCTCTCGCAGGAACAGGACGCGCTCTACGAAATCGATCAGGCGCTCAAGCGGATCGAGCTTGGGACCTACGGAAAGTGCGAAATGTCGGGCAAGCCAATCCCGCATGCACGCCTGGAAGCAATCCCCTTCGCGCGGTTTACCGTCCAATGCCAATCACAGCTTGAAAAGCAGAACAAAGCATCGCGTGTCCGACAATCAGTGACCTCGCTCTTCGGCTTAACGGACGAGGAAGGCGGCGAGGGTGAGGAAGAAGAAGCCGCACCAGCCGAGGCGAAGGAATAATCCAAATGGCGCAGGAAATTATCATTCTGGAATGCACCGAGGCAAAAGCGCTGGACAAACCAGTCTCGCGTTACATGACCACGCGGAACAAGAAAAGTCCGCGCACGCCTAATCGTCTGGAAAAGAAGAAATACAATCCGTTTTTAAAGCGGCGTACGCTCCATCGCGAAACGAAGTAATTATCGATGCAACCCAAAACCGCCAAACGCCGTTCCGCTTTCCGCCGCGCCAATCGCACGATGCCGCGCCGCAGGATCGACATCGCGATCGAGGCGATCGACTACAAAAATCCCGATCTCCTGAAAAAATTCGTCACTGAGAGCGGCAAAATTCTTCCCCGCCGCGTTACTGGCATGCCGGCCCATCTTCACCGGAGAATCACTCGTGAGATCAAACGCAGCCGTTCGGTGCTCTTGATGAAGTAATTGTAGCCGCGCGTCGCACAGCCGACGCAGCTACAATATCACGCCTTCCGTGTCCGCTCGCCTTGCTCAATTAGCTTCCAGAACTCGCGCGTTTCACCGAGTTGCGCGTCTTCCGAGACCGGGAGTTTGGTGCGGAAGAGGAAATCCCGAAACGTGTTCTTGTGCAGGACGCGATGGACAGTGATCCCCTCCTCCGTCTTCGCAAAATAAATTCGGTAATCTTTCGCCCGATAGCGATATAACTTTTTTCCTTCGCGCTCGATCACGCCGAATCGCTTCGAGTCGAGATGATCGAGGTCCTCCGGCAGAATTTGGAACTCAGCCAGCAGGTCGAGCTGCAATTTCTTCGGCAGCGCCGATATCTCTGCTGCGCTCAATTCATTGAAGATGATCTGGAACATTGCCGATCAAACATAAACGCGCCGGACGCGGCTGCCAATCCGGGTGATAATTTCCCACGTGATCGTGCCGGCACGATCGGCCAGTTCGGCGCAGGAAATCTCCTCGTTCGCGTCGCGTCCCATTAACACCACTTCATCGCCGACGTGCACGTTCTCGATTTTGCTCACGTCAATCATTATCAAATCCATCGTCACGCGGCCGAGGAGTGGGCATCGTTGACCGCGAACCAAAACCGCGGCGTCACGATTGGAAAGATGTCGTGGATAACCATCGGCGTAACCAGCCGACAACGTTGCGATGCGCATCTTTCGCGGAGTA
>QHOJ01000113.1 GCA_003218735.1 Verrucomicrobiota bacterium | reverse complement strand
CCATCGGAGTTTTCGACGGCGTCCATCTTGGTCATCAAGCCGTGATTTCCGCTGCCACGAGTCATGCCCATGCGGCAGCGGGGACGCCGGTTGTAATGACTTTTGATCCGCATCCGCTCAAAGTGTTGCGTCCGCAGCACGCGCCTCATCTACTCACTGCGACGCAACACAAAATCGCTTTGATCCGCGACCTCGGGGTCGAGCATCTTCTCATGATCAGCTTTCACAAGAAGTTCGCAGCCACTTCGCCAGAGGAATTTGTTGAGGAGCTCGTTATGTATTCGAGACCGCTACGCGAAATTTGTGTCGGCCACGAGTGGTCGTTCGGAAAAGATCGGCGCGGAAATCTTGATCTTCTGAAAAAACTTGGCGCGCAATTTGATTTCAGCGTGATTGGAGTTCCACCTGTGACAGTAAACGGCGAAGTGGTCAGCAGCACCGCCATTCGGCAGGCTGTAGCGAGCGGCGATTTTGCAAGAGCAGCGGAAATGCTTGGCCGGGAGTACACCATTCTCGGCACCGTTACACGTGGTGACAACCTCGGAAAGAAAATCGGATTCCCAACTGCGAATTTGAGCGCGCACAGCGAGCAGTTCCCGCCAAATGGCGTTTATCTTGCCGAAGCATGGATCAACGGCGTTTCATATCACGGCGTCATCAATCTCGGTTATCGGCCAACCGTTAGCAGCGGAAAATCTGAACGCGTGCTGGAAATTTATCTGCTCGACTTTAATCGCGACATTTACGGCGAAGACGTCGAGGTGCGATTCGTGCGGTATCTCAGACCGGAACGAAAGTTCGACAGCATAGAGGCGCTGGCGCAGCAAATCGACCTCGATGTGCGGCGGGCACGCGAACTGTGCGCCCCAGATGATGCGCTGTCTAGGACTGCAATTCGCTTGCCTTCGCGATGGCAGCGATAGCTCCGGCAGTCATAACCAACAGACCGCTGCCAAGCGCTAGGGCAAACAGCCATTCGGTTGGCAGCGTAACCAAGCGTTCCATCGCGACGATGAGAAAACGTCCTCCATCTGAAGCAACGTAAGCCAGCGCACTCGCGAGCAAGGCGGCTGCCAGGAGAACCGCGCCACGAAACGACCGGCGCGTACGACGGGGAGCGGGCAATTGCTGCAACACGCGGGCAGTAAAGCCGTTGTCATCGATATATGGCGCTGCCTCACGCAATTGTCGATCTAACTGATCTTCCTCGCTTATTTCATCCATTTTAATTAGGTCCCCATTCAGCCAGCGTGCGTTTTAATTTCTCCCGGCCCCGCAAAACATTCGTTTTCACCGTGCCAAGCGGAATGCCGAGGACGCGCGAAGCTTCATCGTGCGATAAACCATTCTGACAACAAAGTAAAACCGCCGAGCGTTCAGGCAGCGGAAGCAAACCGAGTGCGTGCATAAGATCATGCCTTAAACCGGAATCGACAGCCTGAGGATCCTGCTCGGCTTGAAGTTGCTCCTCATCGATGCCGACAAATTCTTTGCGCCGCCGCGCGTCCTCTCGAAAGCAATTATATGCGATCCGATAAAGCCAGGTTGAAAAACGCGCTTCTCCACGAAAACCGCGGATGTTCTTGTAAGCCCGCAGAAAAGTCTCCTGCGCGAGATCATCGGCCAGGGCGATATCGGTTCGCGTGAGTTGGCGTAGCAAGCCGCGCACACTCGGTTGATGTCGCCGAACCAACTCTCCAAAAGCGTGCTGATCGTCGTCAACAAGAATTCGCGCAACGAGATCTGCATCCGTTAGCTCCACGTCCGCAGGTTTACGGTACGGGTGGCGGGTTGTCCTTCCTTCCCTCCAGTTTCCATACCAACAGGTAACCCGCACCAATCAGGGCTGGAATCATCCCAAGCGTCCACACGCCGCTGTCCCAATCAGCAACAACGCCGAAAAAAATCATCAGACCGACCCCGATCATTAAGAGCAAAACCCCTCGACGCATGTCCGAGCGTTGGCGCTGCGTGGGCGGTGGATTCAATAGGGCCGCAGGCACTTCCTGGCCCTTTTCCACCATTAAGCGGACAGTGCGGTGCAAAGCTCGTGTTTTGGAAAAGCCAAAGTACATGATGACCGCGACGATCAATACCGGAGCGCCAAACACAGCTAGCATCGTAACTACGACAATCGGGATTAGCTGGGATGGAATGTCTCTATCCTCGATGGCGTCCTTGTCCCTTTCGATGCGGATGTGCCCGTCTGTTTTGAACTTTTTGTCGAACCGTCGCCGAATCTGGTCTCCCAGATCGCCTGAGGGCGGCGTGGTAGCGCTTGGTGCGACTGAAACGGCCGGCGCAGATTGTGCGGGGCTAACCGCCGGAGAAACGGCTGGGACTTGGGCGAAAGCGCAGACCGCGATCGCAAACGAGAAGGTACAGCCAATAAACAGGATTTTCATAATTATTGTTTGAAAATGAGATGAAGCCCAAGTCCCATTTGGATTCAAAAATTTCGTGATACTCGCGCTCGTCCAAGTAATTAAAGGTTGCGTCGCGGCAGTGATAAAGCACGTCCTTGCCCGGGACACCAGGTCGCGTACGCTCAGTTTCTCTCACGCGCTCCTAATTGCTCGCCCATAGGTAAATCCGGCGATGAGCTTATCTCACCAATGCTCAAGTGCTCTCAAAAAACTTCATGGGTGTACAAACTCA
>QHOJ01000112.1 GCA_003218735.1 Verrucomicrobiota bacterium | reverse complement strand
ACGCCGGATTGATTCGAAAAGTCTCCGATCTAAAAACGAAAAGCTTGGAGCGCGAGATTGCGGCACACGAGGAATTTCTTTCCACTCACGCTGCCGATCATGAGTTGTCCGCAAAGAAGACTGAGGAATTGAAGGCCGCGAAAAAGAAGCGGGCAGAAATTCTGGTTGAGGACGCGCGCAAGCGTTTGGAGCGAAACCCGACCGACTTGCAACTTCGATTTGAACTTGGCGAGCATCTCGTAAATGCGGGGCGTTTTCGGGAAGCCTTGCCGGAGCTGCAACGTGCGCGACAAAATCCGAATGCGCGTTTGAAAGCGATGAACCTGCTGGGCCGCTGTTATAGCGATCTTGGGATGCTCGACCTTGCGACGAAGCAACTCGAAGAAGCATCGCGAGAGATTTTAGCGATGGACCCGATGAAGAAAGATATCGTCTATAATCTCGGGCTTGTTTACGAGCGGATGGGCGAGAGAGAAAAGTCACTTGGTTGCATGAAGCAGATTTACGAAGCTGATTATGGCTACAAAGACGTGGCAACTCGCGTGGAGAGCTCGTACAAGCAGAATATCTCCAAAGCTTGATCGTCGTTTCGACTGCTCTCCTGGCCGAAGCGGCCCGCGTGCATCCGGCCGCGCGTGAACATTCGATACTTAAAATGTCGGGAAGCACCCGACGTGCCTCAATGGAGAATCAGCTATGAAAAGCAAAATTATCATTACATCACGCTTCGGTATTCTCGCTCTCGCGGTCGTCTCATTCAGTTTCGCTGGCCTGGCCATGGCGCAAAATCCGCCCAGCGCAAAGGACAAAACTTTCATGAAAAAGGCTGCAAAAGGCGGGGTGATGGAAGTAGCGATGGGAAAATTGGCCGAGCAGAATGGCCAAAGTGACGATGTGAAATCATTCGGCAAACGAATGGTCACTGATCACAGCAAAGCCAACGATGAGCTGAAATCGATCGCTCAGCAAAAAGGCGTTAAATTGCCGAGCCAAGAGCCCAGTGAAAAATGGAGCTCGGATAAAGCCTACATGAATATGATGGTCAAGGACCACGAAAAAGACCTTGCCGAATTTCAGGCAGAGGCAAAGGATGGGAGTGATCCCGACGTAAAGAATTTCGCCGATAAAACGGCCAAAGTGGTCCAGGAACACCTCGATTTGGCCAAAGAGACTCAAAGCAAGCTGCAATAGGAAACACTGACTGCGCGATGCGGCACGTCTGAAGAGGCGTGCCGCATTTTCTCTTACGCGCGTTAGGGGTGGCGACACGTCAATCTTGTTCCCTTGTTTATCGATGGCCTCCAAAAGTGCCTTGCTTTTGCGACGCCAGACTCAATTCTCCTCTCATCAATGCGGAAGACGAAAATCATCTGCACGCTCGGCCCGGCTACAGAACAAACCGATGTCTTGCGGCAACTGATCGAGAAAGGGACAGACGTTTTTCGATTGAATATGAGCCATGCCGACCATCGCTCAGCCCGCGAAGTTGTGCCGCGCATTCGCCAGCTTGCAGAAGAGGCCCACCACTCAGTCGCCATTCTACTCGATACGCAAGGCCCGGCGATTCGCACCGGAGATTTGAAAACTAATCTCGATTTAAAAGCGGGCGACGTCCTGGAGCTTACCGTTGGCGAAGCGAAACGCGAGGAACCCTATTCGGTTCATGTGAATTATGACGGACTGGTAGACGATGTTTCCGTTGGCGACACCATTCTGGTGGACAATGGCATGATCAGGTTGGTCGTCATCGAAAAACAGGGAAAGCGGATCCTCTGCAAGGTCATAACCCCCGGCACGCTCGCCTCTCGACGTCACGTCAACTTGCCTGGTGTTCACGTGAATCTACCGCCGCTCACTGAAAAGGATCTTGCTGATATTTCACTCGGCGCAGAGCTCGGCGTCGATTTTGTTGCGCTGAGTTTTGTACGACAGAAAAGCGATCTGGACGAACTGCGTGATGTTCTTCTCGAAAAAAGGAGTAAAGCCTTGATCATCGCCAAAATCGAGGACCAATTGGCGGTCCGAGCGATCACCGATATGATCGAAGGCGCCGATGGAATCATGATTGCCCGCGGCGATTTGGGAATCGAATGGCCCATGGAGGAACTGCCCATCATCCAGCGGCGGATCGTGAAACGCTGTATTCGGCTCGGTAAGC
>QHOJ01000189.1 GCA_003218735.1 Verrucomicrobiota bacterium | reverse complement strand
GGATGCGGCGAGTTTTCGCGCGATGAAACTTTCGCCGGAAGCGGCGCTGGCAAGCTGCATCGGTGAGCAACCAATGGTGCTCGAGCGAATGAGCCGGGCTGAGCGGGTGTCTCCCGTTTATTCCGCGGGCGATTATTCCTACCGCAACACAAAGTTTTTTGGTGACCGGTGGCTGCTCGCAGGCGACGCCGCTGGATTCATCGACCCGGTCTTCAGCAGCGGCGTTTTCCTAGCCGTTATGTCCGGGGAAAAAGCCGCCGACGCACTCAACGAAGTTCTGCGCAACGAGACGCACAGGCGCCGCGTGTTCAAGAATTATTCCCGCTACCTGAATCGAGTCATGGACATCTATCTCACAATCGTGAACTCGTGGTATCGACGCAGCAAAGAATTCATCGAAGTGTTTCTTAATCCAACCGACACGATGCAGATCGCCGCTGCCGTCAACGCCGTGCTCGCCGGCAACGATGGCAAAAGCTTCCAGATCAAATGGCGAATGTGGCTCTTTTACTTTTTCGTCAATGCGCAACGCTTTCTTCCGCTTTCGCCGCGGCTTTCGCTCGTTCCGAACAAGGAAACGTCGCCGAGCCCGGCCGAACCGATCGGCGCGATTCAGTAAGCGCAATGTCGATCTTGCGCGCCATCGTCATCGTGCTGTCGATTGCCGATCTTACCAGCTGCGCGACAATCCCGCAGCATCAATTTGCCGAACCGACGCCTGATTGGCAGGTGCGCAGCGGGCAGCTTTTGTATCGCACATCAAAGATGACACTCATCGGCGACGTGCTCATTCGGTTTTCGCATACCGGCGATTTCGCGCTGACGTTTTCCAAAGGCCCTGGTGTGTTGTTGCTATCCTTGCGCCAGGACGCGAGCTTCGCTGAAATTAAAGGCGCGCTTGCGCGAAGCGGTTGGTCCGGTCCCATTGATCGCGCTCCGCAACAATTGCGCGGGTGGCTCGGACTCCGGGACAGAGTGATTCGCTCGCAGGATCGACAATCGGTGCAATACATCGCTGGCAACGAGACTTTTCTGTTCCGTTTTTGAAGCGGACGTTTGGAGGACGGAGATCCTGCCACGCCTCGCACGATCTGGGCTCGCGCAGTTCGCCCCTCGAGGAATGTTGCTTTTGACGTGCGGAGTTTGAAACGCGACGGTCGCGCGAGTTTATGCGCATCAGCGATCTCATCGCCCGAGTTGTCACGCAATGGCGTGCACAAGTTTGGCTTGGCGTCGGTGTCGTTGGCATCGGGTGCATCGCGGTCCTCGTCACCCAACTGCGACTTGATTCAGACGTCCTTAACATCTTGCCGGCGAGTTTTCATTCGGTACAGGGACTGAAAATTTATGATCGAGAGTTTGAGCAAACCCGGGAACTGACTTTCGCGCTCGTTTGCCGTCCGGATGATATCGATAAACTGGAAGGATTTGCGCCTGTTTTCGCTGACAAATTGCTGCAGCAACCGTGGTGCACACGTGTCCTGACCGGTTCGCCGATGCAGACACCGGATGGAATTCGCGATCTCCAATCGATGGCAGTGCCATTGCTCCTGAACCTCGAACCGCCCGTTTTCAAAGAGACGATGTCAATCTTGCAACCCGAAAAAATCCGTGAGCGCTTGCGGCGCTTGCATCAGCAGATCGAGGCGGGCTCGCCGCGCCCGGAGTTTGAGCTCGCGTTCGACCCGCTCGGTTTGATCGTTCCGGCGCTCAAGCCTTTTGCAGAAAACACCGCGATCGAAGAAGAGCAGCCTCTCGCTTCATCTGATCGGACGATGCGGATTTTTCTGGCGGTAACGAACCAGCCTTCGATCAGTGCGTTCGCGTGCCAGCGTTTGATGCGTCAGGTACACGCGTTTTGTGCAACGGCACGTCAAGGCTGGGATGGTGGTCCCCTTGAAGTTCTCGTGACCGGGCGCTCAGCGTACGTGGCCGAAATTTCTCTCAGCATGCGCTACGATATCGTCGCAACTCTGCTCGGTTCAGTTTTACTCGTGGGCAGCATTTTCTTTGTCGGTTTTCGCCGGTGGCTGCCGTTAATTGGCATGGGATTTTCACTCCTGCTTTCATGTCTGGTAGCGCTGACGCTTGGTTTTCTCATTTTTGGACGCCTTAGTATGGTGAGTGTGGGATTTTGCGCCATTCTCGTCGGCCTCGGCGTTGATTTTGCCATCCTTACTTTTGGCCGTTATCAGCAAGCGCGGATCGATGGAGAATCACATTGTCAAGGTATCGCGACTTCCGTTGCAAAACTTGGCCGCGCAATTTTCTTTGGCGCGCTCACCACCGCGGTCGGATTTCTTGCGCTGATTCTGAGTGGGTCGCTGGGTTTCTCGCAGCTCGGTGTGCTGATCGCGATCGGCATCTTCTTTGCCGGTCTTTTTATGTGCACGATTTTGTTTCTTTTCATTCGCGAACGGCAGCCTCCGCTGCATCACGATTGGGTCTTCGGGATGGTAAAAAAATATGTGCGATGGAGCGTGCAGCGCCCTGCCTACATGTTGATTTTTGCCAGCGCATTTTTGTTGTTGCTGACCGCAATCGGTTTTTCACCTGTTCCGCCGCTTCACTTCGAAGCGAGCACACGTTCACTGGAACCGAAAAACAGTCGTGCCAGTCTCGCGCTTCAAGAGATCATGCACAAAATGCCGGTGCGCTGGGAGCCGGTCCTCGCAATCGTGCACGCGAGCAATCCGCAAGAATTGCACGACGACTGGCAGAAAATTGCCGCGCATTGGAACGAGCTTCGGGCCGAGGGCAAAATCAAAAACTTCTCCACGCCGGCTGCGCTTTGTCTTTCACCAGGCACGATGCAGCAAAATCGTGAGCAGTTGCGCAAAATTGATTTTCAAACGGCGCAGCAAACACTCGAGGAAACGCTCGGCGCCGAAGGATTCAATCGCGACGCATTCACGCCGGCTTTCACGCTGCTCGATAACCTGCAACACCTTGTCGATCCAAACGTGCCTTTACCGAATTGGCGAGAAAAGTTGCGGGTGTCATCGAGCTGGTGGTTCCTGGTCGATCGCTACTTCGCGCATGATCCACTGCTTACGACCGGATTTGTCACCACGAACGCACCAGTCTCGACGCATGCGCAGCGCATAGATTTGGGGCGCGAACTACCAGTGGCGGAGATCCCAACG
>QHOJ01000188.1 GCA_003218735.1 Verrucomicrobiota bacterium | reverse complement strand
GCGTGGCGGCGTCACATGGCGTGCATGATCACGGCTGTGATTGCATCCACATTTTTTCTCATCGGGTACCTCGTCTATCACGCGCACGTCGGCGAAAAATCAACCCATTTCACTGCGCATGGAATGGTGCGTCCGTTCTATTTTGCAATGTTGATTTCGCACATTCTGCTCGCCTTCGTGGCGTTGCCCTTGGTGATTTTTACCCTCATTCCAGTGTTCCGTCAGCGCTGGGATCGCCATCGGCGCATCGCGCGCTGGACGATCCCAATCTGGCTTTATGTCTCAGTGACCGGGGTGCTGGTGTATTTAATGCTCTACAAATGGTTTCCTCCGCCAAATCTTGCACTCGCCCATTAGTTGATGTTTGATCTGAGGATGTACTTTCGCGCAGACACGAAAATTTATGGTGACGATCGCCACGTTTAACGAACCGGCAAAGGCGAGGCAGCTGAAACGGCGCTTTCAGGACGCAGGATTGAAGGCCGATGTTCACAACGAAGCCCCTTTGCAGCAGGTCGGATTCATGTCTCGCCCGCAGGCGAACGCAAAAGTGATGGTGGAGGATAACGACTTCGAAAGAGCACAAAGTCTGATGGTCGAGTGGGAAGCGACCGACCCGGACATCGCTACTGCTGTGATTCGCTGTCCGCAGTGCGGCTCTTCGAACATCGAATATCCGCAGATGACCCGTAAATTCATTACCCCGGCGCTTGTTGGCCTCCTTTGCGCGATGAAAATTATTCCGAAAGAATTTTATTGTCAGGATTGCCACTTTACTTGGAGCAATCAGGAGGAGCGCACGCTCGGACGGCTCTGGCATCTCTTATTTCCTGGACTTGAATCGGGTAAAGAGGGTTCGTAGGCGACCGGGTTTGGTTAACCGGCGCGATTGATTCCTCGCGCGCGATTTCTCTTTTGATGGGCCCTCGATTGCTTCAAGTCATGCGAGCCTGCCGTTCGTGGTGGTCTTGTTTCATTCGGAACATCGCCTGTGCTCCGCTCGGCTCCACAATCTTACTGTGCCATCCATGAAGTGGTTTCTCGTTCTACTGCTGGCAATAATCATCTTCGGCGCCGCCGCATTCTTTAGTTACAATCTCATTTTTAAAGAAGAGATTGCTGTGAAAAAGGAGCAACGCGGAGAAATTACTCCCGCGCCCACCCCAGATATTAGCCTTCCCGAATTTGAGTCGGCGGCGAAACTGCGACAGGATGGGAAACTGACCGAAGCTCGAGACGCGCTCACCGCCTTTATCCAGAAATATCCCGCCGGCCTGCATTTGGAAGAGGCCAAAGATTTGCTCGGCGAAGTGAACATCGATATTTTCCTCTCGCGTTATCCTTCGCCGGAAAAAACTGATTATCTGGTGAAGTCCGGAGACGTCCTGGCAAAGATTGCAAGGAAACTGAAGACGACGCCCGAGCTCATCATGCGGATGAATAATTTGAGCGGTACGATGCTGCACATAGGCGAGCATCTGCTCATTTCCCATCCGGATTTCTCAATTGTGATTCAACGAAAGGCCAACGTGGTTGTGCTCCTTAATCACGGCACTTTTTTCAAGCAATATCATGTGCGTGAAGCGAAGTTGCCACCCAAACAGCCGTCGAAAGTCACTGCGAAAGTTGCGGAGACAATGGCTTGGAAAGATGGAAAACGCATTGGACTGGGCAGCAAAGATTACATTGGCAGCACCCGTTGGATCCGTCTGAGCGCACCGGCTTATACGCTTTACTCGGTCGCTGATTCCGCGCATCCCAATATTACTCAGCCACCGCCGCCACTCGGCCTTGGCCTCGCTGCTTCCGATGCCGAAGAGCTAAGCAGCCTTGTAAACAACCGGACGCCTGTCACCATTATCGACTGACAATCGTTAAGAAGTTAAAAGAGTTACAATGGTTACAACCTTGAGACGCAACGACTTTGTTGCGCTTTAACTTTTTTTAACTTTGTAACTTTCATCCATGGAGATTCAACCGCTCGATTTTGAAAAACCGATCTTTGAACTGCAACGGCGCTTGCAGGATTTGAAGGCTCATTCCGACGAGCACGATGTCGATCTTGACCCGGCGGTTAAGACGCTTGAACAAAAGCTGCAAGAAACTCGACGCCAGATATACGGTAACCTGACCGCCTGGCAGCGTGTTCAAATCGCGCGGCATGTTCAGCGGCCGTTCGCCTTCGATTACATCGACCGATGCTTTACAAACTGGGTTGAACTGCATGGGGATCGCCGCTTTGCCGATGACAAAGCCATGCCGAGCGGTCTTGCGATGCTCGGCCCGCAGCGGTGTATAGTTATTACTCACCAAAAAGGGCGCAACACGAAGGAAAACGTGATGCGCAATTTCGGGTGCGCCCATCCGGAAGGTTACCGGAAAGCGCTGCGTTTAATGCGGCTTGGCGAAAAATTCGGCATACCTGTGATTTCATTGATCGATACTCCAGGTGCTTTTCCGGGAATTGGATCGGAGGAACGTCACATTTCCGAAGCAATCGCGGTGAACCTTCGCGAAATGATGAGCCTGCGCGTGCCTATTATCGCTGCTGTTGTCGGCGAGGGTGGATCGGGCGGCGCGCTCGGCATTGGCGTAGCAGATCGTGTCTTGATCTTCGAAAACGCTTACTACTCGGTGATCAGTCCGGAAGCGTGTTCCGCCATTTTGTGGAGAGATCGTCGCCATGCCGCCGAAGCGGCGGAAGCGCTAAAGCTAACCGCGCAGGATCTGTTGAAGCTCGAAGTGGTGGACGAAATTATCCCCGAACCAGAAGGCGGAGCGCACCGGGGCTACGATTCGGCCGGGGCAAAACTCGGTGCCGCGCTGCGCCGCAACCTGCAACACATCTCTGAAGTTCCAATCGACGAATTGTTAAAGCAGCGTTACCAGAAATTTCGCCGGCTCGGGACGTTCGCAGAAAGCAAGCCTGCGACTGGTTCGTCGCGGTCTTGATGTTAGCCACGGAAATTATCGCATGCTTACCGGTGTTTGTCGGCTTGGCATTTTCATTGCTGTAGCTCTGGTAGCGAGGAGCGCGGCAGGGTCCGGCTTCAGTTTTGATCGCGACACATTGGCGTTCCAAAACGCCACCGTGCTGAAGTACAAGAACGGAGTTCCCTTTCTGCGTGCAAGGTCGACAACCAACGATCCTGCTAACAAATACACTCGCCGCTGTTTTGTCATGACACG
>QHOJ01000187.1 GCA_003218735.1 Verrucomicrobiota bacterium | reverse complement strand
TTCGTAGTGGTATTCCGGGTCGATCGTAATCGGCAGATAAAGCTGCTGTGGATTTGCTCTTGAAAAACCGGCATTGCGATCCGGACTCCACTGCATCGGCGTGCGGCAGCCGTTGCGATCGCCAAGATAAAAATTGTCTCCCATGCCGATCTCATCTCCGTAATAAATAATCGGGGTACCGGGCATGGAAAAAAGCAGCGTGTTAAGCAGCTCGATTTTGCGGCGGCTGTTTGCGAGTAGCGGGGCGAGACGCCGGCGAATGCCAAGATTGATACGCGCGTGAGGATCGCTGGCGTAAACCCGATACATGTAATCGCGCTCTTCGTCAGTCACCATTTCCAGTGTGAGCTCGTCATGATTGCGAAGAAACATTGCCCACTGACAATTATCGGGAATTGGCGGAGTCTGCTCGAGGATGTCGATGATCGGAAACCGATCCTCCATCTGCAGCGCCATGAACATGCGGGGCATGAGTGGAAAGTGAAAGTTCATGTGCGATTCGTCGCCTTTGCCAAAGTAAGCCGCCGCGTCCTCCGGCCATTGATTAGCCTCCGCGAGCAGCATTCGATTTGAAAATTTTACATCGACATGAGCGCGCAGCTTGCGGAGGTAGTCATGCGTCTCCGGCAGATTCTCGCAGCTCGTGTCCTCCCGTTCGTAAAGGTACGGGACAGCGTCGAGACGGAGTCCGTCGACGCCGAGGGTCAGCCAAAAATCGCACACCTTCTCGAGAGCTTCGTGCACAGCCGGGTTATCGAAATTCAACTCCGGCTGATGCGAATAAAAGCGATGCCAATAATACGCTTTCGCGACCGGGTCCCACGCCCAGTTCGATGTCTCGAAATCTTTGAAGATGATCCGCGCATCCTTGAATTTTTCCGGCGTATCGCTCCAGACATAGAAGTCTTTGTACGAAAGATCGTCGTTGTCACCGGGGGCGCTCACCGCGGCACTTGATGTCGATCTTGGGCCGCCCGGGCCACCGACCCCGGCTAAGGCTATGGCGCGGCGCGATTTTTGGAACCACGGATTTTGGTCGGATGTGTGATTGATCACTAGTTCGGTGATGACGCGCAGGCCGCGTTTGTGCGCCGCGTCGAGGAACGCGCGAAAATCGTCGAGCGTTCCGTAGTTCGGATTGACGTCGAAATAATCGGCGATGTCGTAGCCGTCATCGCGGAGTGGGGATGGATAAAAGGGCAAGAGCCAGATAGCGGTAATGCCGAGCTCCTGGAGGTAATCGAGTTTTTGGACCAGACCGCGAAAATCGCCAATCCCATCGCCATCACTGTCATGGAAGGTCTTGACGTGTAGCTCGTAGATGACCGCGTCCTTGTACCAAAGCGGATCGGCCACTGATTCTTTAGTGCTCGACGGCATGCGAGTAACCTTTGCCGCACAAAGCACGCCGCGCAATCATCCGTTAGTTTGCGCCGCAGGATCGATATCCTGGGAGCTGGCGAAGAAAAAGCGGCCGCGTTGCCACGGCCGCTTTTTGAGCAATTAGAGTGTGGATTATCCCTTAACTTTGTTGATCTGCGAAGCGACGCACTGCCATTGTCCGTTGCGTAAGATCCAGGTGTCGGTGAAAAGGAAGGTTCGGTAGAACGCTTTAGCGTCTTTGCCCGTTCCCTTTTCTCGGGCGCGGCCGGTCACAACCGTAACATTCGGCCCGAAAGACTTGACGTTGAGTCTCTCGTTTTTGGCCGACTTGTAGGTGTCCTTGTCCTTCTTGTATTCTGCCAGCATGCTGGACTTGTCGACAAACTTGCCTTGTGAGGATACGCCGACGAAATCAGAGGCAACGAACCCCTGGACTGTCGTAAAGTCGTGGCTGGGAATCGAAGCTTCCCACTTTTCTTCCATCTCCCGGACGCTCATTTTCTTTCCACTCGGGGCGGCGGCGGCTGGCTTCGCAGCGGTGGAAGTCGTTGCTTCCGTTTTTGCCGCCGCAGTCGCGGCAGCTTTTGGAGACGTTGCTGCCTCAGCTTTCTTTTCAGGAACCGGAGCAATGGCTTCCGTTGCTTTGGAAGCGGGCGTTTCCTCGACTGTGGCGGATGCTTTTTCTTCGGTTGCCGGCGCGGTCGATTCTGCGGGCGAGGCTGATTCTTCCTGAGCAAAGGTCATTACCGCGAGGAAGACAGTTGCGAGAAACGAGATAATAATTTTCATGTTTTTTGGTTGGCGTTGACGCGGATTACGGCGGGCTGAGTTGAGCGCGAATCGTATTTGGCCAGTCCCGCATCGGTCAAGGCTTATCGGGGGGAGCCTAGAGAACGAAAACGTTGGACGCCGGTGACCGGCCGAACTAAGACTTGAAAATGTCGTCAGTGGTCGATCCAAATCTGCAAGCCGCTCCTGGGTCTGAGCCTGACGTGGCGACCTCGGAAAAATCGATGACCAGTGCGGTCGACCGTGAACCGGGCGCGCCGAGCGATGTCGATCTTATGCTGGGCATTCAATCGGGGGACGCGGACGCGCTTTCTCAGCTTTATGATCGCTATAGCGGGATCATGAAAGCGCTGATTTTGCGGATCATTCACAACGAGACCGAGGCGGACGACCTTCTTCAGGAAGTGTTCATGGAAATTTGGAACCGGGCGAAGAATTTTTCCGCTAAGAAAGGTAAGCCGCTGGGGTGGATGGTGACGTTGACCCGCCGGCGGGCGATTGACGCATTGCGAAAAAAACAGGCTTATGCCCGCGCCGAAGAGCGTCTCCAAGCGGAGCCGGAGCGGCAACCCCTTGCCTGGGTGGAGAATGCGACCGAGAAGGACATTGAAGCTGGGGACACCCGCGCTCTAATGGCCAAAGTGATCAATTCTCTCCCCGAAGCCCAGCAGCAAGTAATCGAACTTGCATTTTTTCAGGGGATGAGCCAGCGCGAAATCGCTTTTCATACGAATATACCCTTGGGCACGGTAAAAACCCGGCTCGAACTAGGCTTGAAAAAGATCTACGACGGCTTGAAGGAGTTAAGAGATGAGCTATGAGGAATTCCAGAATTGCGCGCGGCTCTACGTGATTGGAGCGCTAGAACCCGAAGAGCTGCAGGACTTTGAGGCTGCGCGCAAGCA
>QHOJ01000174.1 GCA_003218735.1 Verrucomicrobiota bacterium | reverse complement strand
CTTCGCGGACCGCAATTACCTAAGCGATGGCTCACTCGTTCCAAGAAGTCGGCCGGACGCCTTGCTGCGCGATCCGGAAGAAGCAGCGGCGCGCGTGCTGCGCATGTTGCGCGAAGGAAAGGTGCGATCAGTCGATGGAGCAGATGTCGATGCAAGGGCAGAAACAGTTTGCGTGCACGGTGACACATCGGGAGCGGTGGAATTTGCACGGACATTGCGTTCGCTGCTTGAGAAAGAAGAGGTAACAATTCGAGCGCCGAACTTCTCCAGATGAACGACAAGATTGAAAACCGATCGACTTCTGTAGGGGGCGACGGTGTCGTCCGTGGGAAGCCAACGGCTTCCCCTGCAAACGTCGGGACGGGCCTGGTTCCCGCCCTCGGACCGGTCGACGCGACAATGATCGTGATGGGTTCGATGATCGGCTCGGGCATTTTTATTACCTCGGCCGAATCCGCTCGGTTGATCGGCGCTCCCGGATGGTTGTTGCTGGCATGGGCAGTGGCCGGTTTGATGACAATCACCGGCGCACTTTGCTGTTCGGAACTTGCCACCATGATGCCGCGCGCGGGTGGGGTCTACGTTTTCTTCCGCGAAGCTTACGGTCCGCCGATTGGTTTTTTGTACGGCTGGACGTTATTTCTCGTTATTCAAACCGGCACGATTGCCGCCGTGGCGATTGCATTTGCCAAGTTTCTTGGCGTCTTCGCTTCCGCGGTCGCATCTGACAAATACTTAATCCCGCCGGTCCAGCTAGGCAGTGGATATGCGATCAGTCTTTCTACCGAACAATTGGTCGCGATCGCCTTAATCGCGCTGCTAACCTGGACAAACACACGCGGCCTTAAGCTCGGCACGCTTGTGCAAAACACTTTCACTTTTGCGAAGACGGCGGCGCTCGCGGGTGTCGTAATGATCGGCTTGTCGCTTGGGTGGAGCGCAAACAGCGCCGCACGTTCATCCGCATGGTGGGATTCGTGGGCGAACGGGTGGAGTCCGCAGATTGCGCAACCCGGTTTCACGTTGGTTGGTGGCTTAGCTCTCCTGTTGCTTTTCGGGAAATCGATGGTCGGGCCGCTTTTCGCACAAACGGCATGGACCAACGTCACCTTCCTCGGAAGCGAAGTACGCGATCCCGCAAGAAATCTTGTCCGCGCGCTCCTTCTTGGCTGTGGAACGGTCGTGATTTTGTATCTGCTCGCAAATCTTGCTTATCTCGCTCTCTTATCTTTTCCGGAAATTCAGCAGGCGCCGCAAAATCGCGTCGCTGTTGCGGCGATGAAGGTAACGTTCGGAAATCCCGGTGCGATGTGCATGGCGGCTGCAATCATGGTCTCCACATTCGGTTGCGATAACGGGCTGATTCTTTCTGGGGCCCGCGTTTACTATGCGATGGCTCGCGACCGCCTGTTTTTCCGCCGCGTTGGAACGACGAATGCGCAGCATGTGCCCGCCGCGGCGCTGGTCGCGCAAGGAATCTGGACTGCGTTTTTAACGCTGCCGCGAACTGTGACAATGAATGCTGCGACACACGAGGTGACTTACGGGAATGTCTATACGCAATTGCTGGAGTACATTATCTCCGCCGATTTGCTTTTCTATCTTCTGATGATCGTTGCGCTCATCATCTTGCGCCGAAAAGCTCCGGCAGCTGAGCGTCCCTACCGTACATGGGGATATCCGTTTGTGCCGATTATATCGATTTTGCTTGCCGGGTTGCTGATTGTCGATCTTGCCTGGCTCGCCCCGGCCACATCTGGGATTGGAATATTGATCGTCCTAACTGGCGTGCCTATCTATTTCATTTGGCGACGAGCAGCCTCGACTTGAGCAAATCCATTTCGCTGTGAGACGCGAACTCTTTTTGTATGCCTGCAAAATCAAAGAAACAACAAATGGCCGCTGGCGCCGCGCTCGCCGCGAAACGTGGCAAACGCTCAAAGTCATCGCTCAAGGGCGCTTCGAGGGGAATGTACAAGTCGATGAGCAAAAAAGAGCTGCGCAGAATGGCCAAAACCAAGCGCAAAGGAAAACCGACGAAAAAGCGACATTAAGAAATCGGCCAGAGCTCAACGGGCGGACAATCGGCGCGCAGGAGCCTTGTTCATTCTGTCTGCATTATCTCCATCACCTCTTTCAAAGGCTCTACGCTTACCTTGCTTGTTCCGGTAAAGGGATGATCGAGGACGTATATCAAAAATAAAATTAACGTGATCGTTATCGTGAGCGTGGCTGTCATCATGTACTGTGCCTTGGTGTTCTTCATTCCGAACAAATAGGTGTAAGAAACAGTGATCACTCCGCCAACAAGTATGACTAACCAGATAACTGGTGGCACCGTGTCGTTCCCCGCAAATATTCTGAGTCGACGATGCTGAGCTAAGTTATTTAACCGCGTTAGTGATTCAGCGTACAGCTCTCTGTTGGGAATCGATTTCTCATCCATCTGATAGAACACTGTTATAAGCCTTGTCATTGCTCGATTGGAATGAAGGCTTATCTCGCCCTGCGACATTCTCTTCAGTTCATCATTATCAACCGAACGGACATAATCCATCAGCCCTTTCCGTATCGTCGTCCCCGCCGGTTCGGGGAATGCCCTTGTAATGTGGAAAAGATCGTCGGCTTCGTTGGCCTCCATCTGAAGATTTTTTGTCGCCTCGTCGTATCCACTCCACGTAACAAATACAACAAACGCTACCATCACGCCGTAAAACAGTCCGAACGCATTGAAGATTATGGCCGCTACTTCGTGGTTCTCTCTTAGGACTTCCGTCGAGTACTTCTTTCGCACGAAGTGAAGTCCGGCTAGGGCAACAAAGGTCGTAATCGCCGAGACGATCAAAAATGAAATCGGCACCGGTAAATTAAGTAGGAACTCCATAAGCCGTTGTTTTTTTAAAAAGTCTCAGCCAGGTTACAGCGCATCCCTTACTGTCGCACGTTTGAGTCGATAGCCATCGGCCCTCGCGCCGTAGCCGCTCGCGTGTAAACGCAAAGATCGCCTTTCAATGTGATTGTCGTTTTCCATAATCCATCTTCGTGATCGAAGCTGCCGCTGGTGATGCCGTAAATGTCGCCTGGCTCAAACTCCGGCGGTCTGTGAGATTCGGAAAGCCGGTTGATCGCGGTAGGAATGTTTTCCTCGTTTAGCAAAACAATCCGGTCGTTAGTAGCAATAAAATAATCGGGCTCGATCTTGCGCGGCTGCGGCGCGCGCGATTTAACATCGACAAATTCGATTTTGAAAATGGCGCCCCACTGCATTTTTGCTATGCGCGATGTGACAACTCGCGCCGTAAGCAGCATTTTCTCCTGCTGAATGTTGTCCCCCCATTCGGTGCCGCGAAATTTCGCAGACACCGGCTTGTCGTCCGATGCATCGAGAAACGGGTTGGCCGAATAAGCGGAAACTACAAGGAAGATAGATATCGCCACTATTCCGACTCGATGCCCGCTCATACGACAATCTTAAATGGCGATGGCTTGGCAATGCACGCGAGAATTTCTCAGTCTGAAATGGTGAAATGGCTCGTGTTCTTGGGCCTGCTTGGTTGCCTGATCGTTGCAACGCAGCCGATCTGCGCGCAAGAGAGCGCTGCTTCGAAAAAAATTCGCGATGTCTCGCCTGACCAAAAATTCGCCATGCAGATCTTGTACGATGCGGAAATGAACCAGCAGCTCATCGAAGGCGAGAAGGCCGATTCTCCCGCGCTAAAGGAAGTGCTGAAAACGTTCGTCTATCTCGAGCCCAAATCGGTCCAGGAACGGCACTAACCTCGCTGGTTACTGACTCGTGGCTGGCGGGGATTGCTCGTGAGATAACCTCTGATCGCGCTCGTAAACGGCTCTGCAAAATCTCGCAGCTTCTGCTGACCAACGCCGGGAATTCGACCGAATTCTGCGGACGTCGTCGGACAAACTCGCGCCATTTCGCGCAGCGAAACATCGGAGAAGATGACGTAGGCGGGCACGTCGCGCTCGTCGGCGATTTGTCGGCGCAAAACGCGCAGTTGTGCAAACAGCGCTTCGTCGCCTTCGAAGTCACCGGTAAGATGTTTTTTGGATCGCTTGGTCGTTTCAACGTCAAACGGCTTTGTCAGCGTGATCGGTTTTCGTTCGCGCAAGGCTGCCTGTCCGGCCTCGGTTAGTTGCAGCGTCGTGAATTTTCCCGGCGCGGCGGCGATGAGCCCCAGACGCAAAAGCTCGCGACCAATCGCCAGCCACGCAGTGCGCTTCACATCCCGGCCGATTCCATAAGTCGAAAGCTCATCGTGGCCCCGTTGCCGGATACCTTCTGTTTCTGCGCCCGCCAGGACATCGACGACGTGGTTCAATCCGAAACCAAAACCATGTTTCTCGTAGATGCGGTAGATGCACGATAGAAATTTCTGCGCGTGAATCGTTCCATCGAACGTTTCGCGCGGCTCCATGCAATTATCGCAACCACTGCATGAAGTCGAAAATTCTTCGCCGAAGTATTTCAGGAGCGTCGCACGCCGGCAGTCGCGGGTTTCGGCGTAATGAATCATGTCGCGCAGCTGCTCGTGCGCGACGCGCTGCTCGCGTTCGCTCTTCTCTTCAATGAAACGCCGTTGCTTCACTACGTCGCTCGCACTGAAAAGGAGCA
>QHOJ01000173.1 GCA_003218735.1 Verrucomicrobiota bacterium | reverse complement strand
ACCCAGATTTACGGCGCTGACTTCCTTTACAAGTGGAAAGGCTCCCATGCTGAGGGCGGCTTTCCGTTTGTGAAATGGCAAACGGAAGCAATGTATCGCCGGTTCCAAGCCGGCCAGGGCGCGAATGACTCGTTTCCGGTCGCGGAAACGTTTCACGATTGGGGGATGTATTCGCAGGTGCTGTGGGGATTTAAAAAAGGATGGGTCGCTGGCATTCGTGGCGACTATGTCGACATGCAGGATTCCAAGTTTACCGATGACTTAGATCGGCAATCGCGTTGGCGGATCAGCGCTAATCTCACCTGGTATCCGACTGAGTTTTCAAAAATCCGATTGCAGTACAATCAGGATTTTCTCGAGGAAAACTTTTTCCTCTCCGGACGGCAAGTCGAGTCGGTCTTTCTCCAGTGGGAATTCATTCTCGGCGCACATGGAGCGCATAAGTTTTAAACCAAGATCGACATGAAAAATTCCAACGCTTTTCACCTGCATGTTGTAGGCGCGGTCGCCGACCGCTTCGGAAGACGGCCTTCCAGGCTGTCTCGGCGGACACGCTTCCAGCGTGTCCATGCCTATTCGGAGCAGGCGAGAAGCCTGCGCGCCAGGACAGGCAAGATGCCTATCTTCCGCTTGCTTGCATCGCTGCTGTTCGTATTCGGAGCATTGGCGTCTGCTCAAGCCAAACTGAATGCGGTCGCGACTCTGCCGGACTTTGGTTCACTCGCTCGCGAAATTGGCGGCGATAAAGTCGATGTGATTGTTCTGGCGAAAGCGACGGAAGATCCGCACTTCGTGGATGCGCGGCCGAGTTTCGTGGTCTCGTTGCGTAACGCCGATGTCTTAATAGATGGTGGTGCGGAGCTTGAGCTTGGATGGTTGCCGCCGCTTTTACAAAACGCGCGCAATCCCAAGATCGAAATCGACAAGCCGGGACGCGTGCAAGCGTCGCAGGGAATTCGTCTTATGAACGTGCCCACTAATGTGACGCGCGCTGCAGGGGATGTGCACGCGCTCGGCAACCCGCACTTTATGTCCGATCCGATCATTGCCAAGGCGGTCGCGCAGCACATTGCGCAATCATTCGCCGCGCTCGATCCCGCCAACGCGGGATTTTACGAGGCAAATTACAAGAAATTCGAAGCAACCATTAACGCAAAGTTGCAGGAGTGGGGCGCGGCGATGCTGCCGTTCAAAGGGCAGAACGTTGTCGCCTATCACGACTCGTGGCCATATTTCGCGCACCGTTTCGGCTTGAACATCGATATCTTTCTTGAGCCGAAGCCGGGTATTCCGCCTTCGCCATCGCATCTGGCGGAGGTGATCGCGCAGATGAAGGCGCAACACATCAAAGCGATCATCGTCGAGCCTTTTCACGATCGCAGAATCGCGGAGAAAGTTGCAAGTGCGACCGGTGCCAGAGTTGTCGAATTTTCGCAATTCCCGGGTGGTCTGCCCGGAACGGACAGTTACGTAAAGCTGATCGACACCCTCGTCTCGCGACTGGCCGCGGCGCTGAAATAGTTATGTGGGAAGTAATGTTTTGGCCAATCGTGGCCTGCGTCCTTTTGCCTTGGTTGCTCGTTTATCTCGGCCTGCATGTTGTGCAGCGCGGCATCATCTTCATCGACATCGCCATGGCGCAAATGGCGTCGCTCGGAATTTGTCTCGCAGTTTTGTTTCATCTCGATCTTCAAAGTTGGACAACTTTTGGCATCGCGCTCGGGTTCACCCTCGTGGGCGGCGCAATTTTTTCGGTAACGGGAAAACGCACGAGCCAGATTCCACAGGAAGCGGTCATCGGCATTTCTTATGTCGTGGCAGCGGCAGCGGCGGTCTTACTGCTCAGCCGCGCGGCGGAAGGTGACGAGGAAATCAAGAACATGCTGGTTGGTAATATTCTGCTCGTAACGCCGTATGAAGTTTGGAAATGCTTCGCA
>QHOJ01000172.1 GCA_003218735.1 Verrucomicrobiota bacterium | reverse complement strand
GGCGCGTTTGGTGCCGGAACTTTCGGGTTCAAACAGTGCGGTGTAAAGGTACGGGAAATTTTCGAGCTTTAACCGCGGGATTTTTTGCCCGATGAAATGTTCGATCGCCTGCAAGGCGGGAAGCTCTGCGCCGTTCACCAGGGTGAAAGCGTCGCCAACATTTTGCGCTCGTCCCGTGCGTCCGATGCGATGGACGTAATCTTCCGGATGCTCGGGCACGTCGTAATTGATAACGTGACTCACTCCGGCAATGTCGAGTCCGCGCGACGCGATATCTGTTGCGACCATCACTTCGTACTTGCCGCTCTTGAAACCCTCGAGAGCTTCGATGCGCTCGCGTTGCGTGCGGTTGGAATGCAAAACCGCGACGGCGTGTTTCGCATGCTTTAGGGAATGCGCGACGCGGTCGGCGTTTACTTTCGTGCGGCAGAAAATCAACACGCTGTCGAAATTTGTCCGCTCCAGCAGCGCCATAAGCAGATCGAATTTCTGCTCTGCGGCTACGGGATAAACTGCGTGCGTAACCGTTTCCGCAGGCGAACGGCGGATGCCGATTTCGACCAGCTCGGGATTGCGCAGGACCCAGGCGGCCAGACGTTCGATCTCCGGTGGGAGCGTGGCCGAGAAAAGCAGAGTTTGGCGGTCCGTCGAAATTTGTTCAACGATGCGGCGCACGTCCGGCAAGAACCCCATGTCGAGCATGCGATCGACTTCATCGAGGACGAGAAGCTTTACCTGTTGCAAAGTCATCGTGCGCTGTTCGAGCAGATCGAGCAATCGTCCCGGCGTGGCGACGAGCACATCGACACCGCGTTTGAGTTCCTCGCGCTGTTTTCCATATCCCACGCCGCCATGCACCAAGGCGACGCAGAGATCTGTAAAGCGGCCATAATCACGAAATGCAGTTTCGACTTGCGCAGCAAGTTCACGCGTTGGCTCGAGCACGAGACATCGAAACGCGCCGTGCTTCGCCAGTAATGTAAGAATCGGAAGAGCAAACGCCGCGGTTTTGCCGGTGCCGGTTTGCGCCGTGCCGATTAGGTCCTTGCCTGCAAGAATGATCGGAAAAGCGCGAAGCTGAATCGGCGTTGGCTCGATGAACCCCATCGCCTGCGTGCCGCGGACGACTTCCGGTGACAGTCCGAAATGATTGAATGACACGCGCGCAAGGTAACGCCTCGCACGAAGCACGCAAAGGAATGCGGCGAGAGGTTCTGATCAATGGCTTTTGGGAAGCCTTCCGACAGTTATGGTAGAATCGAAGAGACGCTACAGAGTCATTTGAATCTATTCGTCATGAGAAATGGAAAACGGGAAAATCATTCCCGTCCCGAGAACCCCGTCACAAAAAATCTGGAGAGGCGTCGTCTCTGCATTGAACGCAAAAGTAAACACCGCAAAGGATGGGCGTTTGCAAGGTTTTCATTCAATCGGTGGTCAATTCTCTCTGTTTGGATGCTTGACAGCGAAACTTGACGCGGAGCCTGACTTCAGGCAGTGCACTGAGAGCGCGGGAGAGGTGAATTTTTGAAACCAGTTCTGATAATTCCGAATGGCGGCATCGTATCAGACACATCGCGTTCATGAAAGAATCTGATCATGAAAATCAGTCCGCTCCGCTGAGTTATCGCGGCGCACGGCACATCGTTTGGCTGATCTTTGTGCTCGTTATCGTCTGGTTCGTTCTGCGCTCGCTTCAATCTGTGGTCTTGCTCTTCGCGATCGTTTTTCTCCTCGCCATGGTTCTTAACCCGATCGTCGCCTGGTTGCAGAAGCATCACGTTCCGCGCCTCGCAAGTGTGATCCTGTTGATGCTCGCGCTTGTTGCTGTCACCGGAACAGTCATCCTCTTTGCGATCCCTCCACTCGCCAGACAAAGTCAGGAACTGGTCCAGAGCGCGCCGAATGTTTGGCGAGGAATTCGTGCGCGCATAGAATCGCTCACTCAAAATTATCCAGCGGTTCGCGAAGCTCTGCCACGTACCGATGAAATCGCCGGGAGAGTTGGCGCGGCCGCCGGAACCGTCGGGAACATCTTGCTAAGATCGACAATTGGTTTGGTCGGCGGCCTCGTTAGTGCTGTGTTCGCGGTTCTATTGCTTATCTTCGTGTTGGCCAACCCACGACCGCTTGTCGCCGCGTATCTCGCGCTCGCGCCCGATCGTTATCGCGAACAAGCCCACCGCACACTCGCGCGACTCATGCGACAAATGATTGCATGGGCGCGCGGTGTTGCCATCAACGGTGTGATCACCGGCCTTTCCATAGGTGTATTGCTTTGGCTGGTCGGCGTGCAGCCAGCGCTCATGTTCGGTGTGTTCGCGTTTTTCGGTGAGTTCCTTCCGAACATCGGCGCATTTCTCGTTTCCATTCCGATCCTGCTCGTCGCGCTGAGCCTGGGTGCAACAAAATTCTGGCTCGCGCTCGCTGTCATCGTGCTGGTTTATCAGATCGAGCTAAACCTCCTTGTTCCGGGCGTGCTCGGCAAAGAGATGCGATTGCATGGCTTCTCGGCGTGGTTCTTGCCGTGCCTGCTGCCGCGCTTTTCCAGATTGCCATCGACGAATTTTATTTGCGACCGCGCAAACCCGATTACGCTGCGATCGATCGCGAAGCAGCAGCTCTAGTAGATGGAAAGAACGGACGCTAACGCTGCGCTAATCACCTTTTCTTGTCATTCCGATCGGACTCGAGGAATCTCTTTATTGATGAAGCTTAAAATCACGCTCATTGCTGCATTCTCGCTATTCGCTGTCATCCCGAAAGGTTACGCCGAAAAGATCGCGCTTATAAACGGCACGCTAATCAATCCGGGAATTTCACAGGTTGTTCAGAACGCTACGATTGTAATCGATGGCGACAGAATCGCAGCAGCGGGCGACGCCAAAACAACCAGCACTCCAAAAGATGCGCGTATCGTCGATTGCAAGGGCAAATTCATTTTACCGGGATACATCGACACGCACGTCCATTTCTTCCAGTCGGGCGACCTGTTCACGCGACCCGATGTTGTCGATCTAACCAAAGTTCGGCCGTACCCGAAGGAAGTCGCGTGGATCAAGCGCAATTTGCCAGACACGTTCGAGCGCTATTTGCGTAGCGGCATCACTTCTGTCGTCGATGTCGGTGGGCCATTTTGGAATTTTGAGGTTCGCAAAATTGCAAACGCAACCGCGAAAGCTCCGCGCGTCGCCGTCGCCGGGCCGCTGATCTCGAGCGTTTCGCGGCCGCAGCTCGATCTCGGCGATCCGCCCATTGTCAAGATCGACAATCCTGAACAAGCGCGCGAATTCGTGCGCAAGCTCGCTGCGCAAAATCCCGATCTCGTCAAGATTTGGTACATTGTCGATAAAGATCATCCAGTCGACAGCTTCCGACCGATTGTCCGCGCAACAGTCGAAGAAAGTCACGCACGCAACATTCGTGTCGCCGTTCACGCGACCGAACTGGAGACTGCACGCGCCGCGGTTGAAGAAGGCGCCGACGTGCTCGTGCACAGCGTCATCGACAAAGAAGTCGATGACGCGTTTGTGAAGTTGCTGACCGATCATCACATAATTCTGTGTCCGACGCTTGTGGTCTTCGAGCGTTACGGGCGCACGTTCGCAAACAAATTAAATCTCACGCCGGAAGAAAAAGCGTGGGGTAATCCGGAAGTGATCGCTACGCTCGACGTGAAGAAAATTCCGCAAAATCAATTGCCTGATCGGATCAAAACCGCGCTGGCAAAGCCCGACGACGCTCTCGATCGCATCAAGAAGGTTCATGAGATCGCTCTTAAGAATTTGAAGACCCTCAAAGACGCTGGCGTGACGATTGCCGCAGGCACGGACGCTGGAAACATCGGCACGATCCATGGACCGGCGCTATTCCGCGAGTTTCAATTGATGCGCGAAGCCGGACTTACGCCGATGCAGATCCTGCAATGCGCTACCGCCAACGCCGCCAAACTCTTCGGCGGCGAAACCGGTGGGCACATCGGCTCCATCGACAAAGGGAACTTTGCTGATCTCATCGTTCTAAAATCAAACCCAATCGACGACGTAAGGAATGCGTCCGACATCGACAGCGTGGTGAAAAACGGAATTATCTATCCCGCGAACTCGCTCGTGCGCTGATGTTAGAGGCGCAGCTGTGCCAGGCGCCGTCGCTAAATAGTGCGGGCGGCGTCCCCGTCACTATGCTTCTTGTAATTCTGAGCGGAGTCGAAGAACCTCTCACTTTTCGTCTTTCGCAAAGCAGCTCGCCAATATGAAACACGGACCGCTCATCATCTGTTCAGTTCTTTTGTTCACTGTTTTATCGCTTCCCGCAGTCCGCGCCGCCGAACCAAGCCCAACCGCTCCCGCGCAAGGCGCAACCAATGCCAAGCGTAATTTAAAGTCGGAAGATTTCGCCGAAATGCGAGACGTGGACGAGCCAAACATTTCAGCCGATGGCAATTCTGTCGTCTATGTCGTGAAGAAAGCGGACATGGAGAAAGACAAACTTCCCGGCAACCTTTGGCTGGCGAAATGGGACGGCTCGGAAAATCGCGCGCTGACCTACGGTAATAAGGGCCAGTCGCATCCGCGCTGGAGCCCGGACGGTAAATGGATCGCGTTCCTTTCCGGACGCGAAGACGAAAACGAAGTCAATCAGCTCTGGATCATGTCGAGTAGCAGTGGCGAAGCGCAAAAGTTCACCGATCTGAAGGGCAACGCTGACGATTTCGCTTGGGCGCCGGATTCAAAACGCATCGTCCTCGTCGTGCACGATCCCGATCCGCGCGAGCCGGAGAAGAAAGAAAAAGAGAAGAAGACCGTTCCGCCAATCGTCATCGATCGCTTTTTCTTCAAGCACGATATCGACGGTTACCTTACCGACCGCTATTCACATTTGCAGTTGCTCGACCTTGGTTCGCGCAAGATCAGCATTCTAACTTCGGGCAAACACGACGACGTTCTGCCGGCCTGGTCGCCAGACGGACATGAGATCGCTTTTTTGACGAAGCGCGGGGACGATCCCGACCGCACCGAGAATTGGGACGTTTATGTCATCGGTGCGCAGCCGGGCGCAAAGGAACGGCGGGTCACGACTTCGCCTGAAGCCGATTCGCATCCCGATTTGGAAAGCGCGCCGGCCTGGAGTCCGGACGGCAAATGGATCGCGTATATTCACGGCGGCGATCCGAAAAAGATCGAATACGCCGTGCACACGCTCGCAATCATTCCGGCTGAAGGCGGTGAAGCGAAAGTTTTGATGCAGAATCTGGATAGGAACGTGGTTCAACCACATTGGTCGCCGGACGGCAAATCTGTGTTCGTTGTGTTGGAAGATGACGGAACGCAAACCCTCGTACGTATTTCAGTCGCGGGCGGCGCTCCGGAAACTGTCGTGGGCGGACGGCGCAGTGTCACCGCCTATGACGTGAGCAAGAGTGGGAAAGTGATCGTGCGTTCGAGCACGCCAGATCAGCCTTATGAGATTTTCGCCGTTGAAAACAACGATCTGCGCAATTTAACAAAACAAAACGACGCGTTTATCAGGCAAATTCAACTAGGGCGGGTTGAGGAGACAAAATTTAAGAGCAAAGATGGCACCGAGATCCATAGCTTCATCGTTCATCCTGCCGATCTGGCCGCGGGCAATAAGCCTCCCGCGCTTCTGCGACCGCATGGCGGACCGCAATCGCAATATGCAAACGAGTTCGATTTCGAGAAGCAACTGTTCGCGGCGAATGGTTATGCCGTAATCCTGCCGAATCCGCGCGGTTCGACGGGCCGCGGCGAAAAGTTCGCGATGGGCATTTATTCCGATTGGGGAGATCGCGATGTTGAAGATGATCTTGCTGCCGTGGATGACGCTGTCTCACGTGGCTTGGCCGATCCGGATCGCCTCGGTGTCGGAGGCTGGAGTTACGGTGGTATTTCCACGAACTATCTCATCGCCAGCACGACGCGCTTCAAGGCTGCCACTAGCGGCGCGTCGGCCTCAAACATCCTCGCCGGTTACGGTTGTCGTATCCGTTTCTACACGCGGACCGGATCAAAACGCCCACGCTTTTCCTTTGCGGCCAAAGCGACTTCAACGTTCCGTTGCTTAATAGCGAACAAATGTATCAAGCCTTGCGCAGTCTCGGAGTCCCGGCCGAGCTGGTCATTTATCCCGGCCAATTTCATCGGCTCAAGAAACCGAGCTACATTATTGACCGTTTCAAACGCTACCTCGATTGGTATGCTAAATGGATTCCCCGATAAAGCGCACATTGTATCCACCCTGCACGTTGACGTCCCCCGCAAACAATTGCTGTGCGAACCAGGGCAACCAGCGGGATAAACAACGCCATTCTTGATTACCGTGTCGATCTCAGATGCGTGTGCGATGTTATCGAGCGGATTCGAATTGAGAACCAGCAGATCAGCGAAATAGCCGCTGTCGATTTTGCCGCAATCGTGTATTAATGTTCCGTTTCGGCGCATTGAGAATGAGCTAAGCGTGGCTAATGGGGCAGTTTGGGTCGAAAATGTTCAATCTCACATCGATGAAACACGGCTGTTGCGCTGCGACCACGGGCGTTTAGCTTTGTCGCATGATGGATTGGACTGCATGCCCAGCGGTGGAGCGTTCGGCAGACACCTTGAGCGGCGTCTGGCGATTCAAAAATACGCGGGTACCTGTGAAAGCTCTTTTTGAGAATCTGGAATCCGGGGCAACGGTCGATCAGTTTCTCGATTGGTTTCCCGGGGTAAATCGCGAGCAAGTGCTCGCCGTCCTCGCTTTTGCGGAAGAAAGTTTGGCAGTTACCTAGCTCAGTGCGCGTTCTCTTCGACCAAGGAACGCCGGTTCCTCTGCGCAATTATCTCGGCGAACACAAGGTCGCAACTGCGGCAGAAATGGGCTGGTCCAGGCTTTCCAACGGACAATTGCTTGATGCTGCTGAGAAGGAGTTCGATTTGCTCATTACAACGGATCAGGCGTTGCGGACCCAGCAAAATCTGTCGGGCCGAAAGCTCGCTGTGCTGATTTTACCTTTCGCGAGTTGGCCAAGACTCAAGCCAAACGCAGAGAAAATTGTCTCGCGCGTCGCAGCGTTGCGCGCTGGCGAATATGCAGAGCTTCATTTTTGAATAGCCTCGACGCTCTTCGAATAGCGGCGATTGACCCATTCGGGCGTAGCCGCTTCGCTGCCCGCCGTGCCGGAGGTTGCGAAGCGTTGCGCGTCGCCCATCCGGCCTTCGGATTGACTACGGCCAGGCAAGCAGCGCGACGGCTTTTGCAATTCAAGCTGCGCGCTCACCTTCTGGATTTGCGATGCTTGTTCTTTGAGAGTGGCAGTGAAAACTTTCATACCTTCTTGTTGCTGCGCGAGGGTTGATTTCAGCTCGGTAATCGTCGCTGCTTGTTCCTGGACTTTGCGGTATTCTTTGAGGAACTCGTTGAGCAACATCGCGTTCACTGCCTCGTAGCGAACGGTGTAAACTTTGCCATCTGCGTCGCGCACGACGAGGTCTGGGTTAACCTTCGCTACGTCCTCGGCGACGAGGCCAAACTGCGGGCTGCCATCGGGATCAATGTCTTTCTTGTAGCGGAAGGTGACCGGTTTGAGCGCAAGGATCGCTTCGCTCGTCTTGTCCATCGGCTTGATCTCGGTCTTGAAACGCGCCGACGAAGTGGCGGTGCCGAGTTGGCCTTTGGCGTTTATGAAAACGGGCGAACCCATCGGAGTGGTTTTCCCCATGATGCCAGCGATATAGGTGGCGGTGTGGACAGGATGGGGGAGGCCATTACTGTCGGTGGCCGCAACCAGATTACCGATGCGGATGGTGTTCGCCTCACCAGCACCGCCTAAGTTTCCGACGTAGATGTTGTTACCACCGCTGGCCATGTTATGGCCGGAGGTTGTGTTGAAAAAGAGCGCGTTGTAACCATCGGCAGTGTTAAAGTTGTGGGTTGTGCTGTTAGCGAGTGCACCACGACCAGTTGCCGTGTTTCCGCCGCCGGTTGTGTTGCTGTTAAGCGCAAAAGCACCGATGGCCGTGTTTCTGGCGCCAGTGTTGTTGCTATAAAGGGCCCCTGAACCGATGGCCGTGTTCGAGTCGCCGGTGGTGAGGCTAAAGAGCGCATCTTCACCCTCGGCGGTGTTGGCGTTGGGATAGAATCCGTCCGGTGCTGGGGTAACTGCTTGCGCTGTCGGCGAAAGTGCAAAGCAGGCGAACGCGAACAGCGCGAACGCGGAGTAAATAATATTCGTTATTGTTTTCATTTGTTTATTTCCTTTCATGATTGTTCTCCGAGATCTCCGGGTGGAAGTTCTTGAAAATTTGCGCCAGTCTGCCAGCCCCCCCGACGATGTCGATACTACTTTTTGAGGCAACGGAAAAATTCTTAAACCGCGCGGGTTGCCCTCCTTCGCTAGGCTTCGGCGTGGCAGGCGCGGATTTCGCTGCCCCTGCATCCGACATCGAATCCGTGATGAAGAATGGGGTCCTCTATGCCGCCGATGCGCTTGTCGAAGCAAGGAAGACAGAGCCGGTTCGCGCTGGCACGGGACCGTTCATTGCAAAAATCTTTTAAAATTCTGTGCGGACCAGGGTGGATCGGTTAATGTGTCTGCATGGAACAGCGGACCTTTCCAGCGATTCTTCTGGCGGTCATGGGAACGGCCGTTTCCTGCTGTCTGGCCGATTCGAGCATTTCGACTGGAACGAGCGAAGGCTGGAAGCTGGCCAGTAATTCTGGCGGCACGAAACTCTACACTCGGTCCCGCGAGAGTTCATTCCTGAAAGAATTCAAAGCGGTGGGCGAAATCGACGCCTCTTCCCGCACCGTGCATAATGTGCTCGATGACGTTGTTGCTTACCCCGATTTTATGCCATTTACCAAGGAGTGCCGGATCATAAAAAGAGAAGCCGATTCCCTCTTCGCCTACCAGCGCCTCTCGCCAAGAATTGTCAGCGATCGCGATTACACCCTGCGCATTCGGGAGAAATCATGGCCGGCAGCGGGCGGCTTTGCATATCTTAATCGATGGGAATCTGCTAACGAGTATGGACCTGCCGAAACAAAGGGCGTCCTACGGGTGAAATTGTGCGAAGGCTCGTGGCTCATCGAGCCGAGCGGCCCGAACCAGACGCGCGCCACCTATTCCATTTGCACCGACAGCGGCGGCGCCCTGCCTTCATTTATCGCCAATGCTGCAAGCGAAATCGGGATCAGAAAGATTTTCACGGCGGTCCGGAAACAAG
>QHOJ01000171.1 GCA_003218735.1 Verrucomicrobiota bacterium | reverse complement strand
ATGTCCTCGCGCTTGTCAGCTTGAATTTGAATCAGACGTGAGATGCGCTCGCGTTTGTTCGTGCGCGGATTGTAAACGGTGTCGCCTTTCGAAAGTGTGCCGGAGTACACGCGGAAAAAGACAAGTTTGCCCACGAATGGATCGCTCCACAATTTGAATGCAAGCGAACAGAAATTGCCATTGTCATCGGTCGGCGCTTCCATCGGCTCGCCTGTGTCGGGGTCCTGACCCTTGGCCGGCGGAATATCGAGCGGACTCGGGAGATAATCGACCACTGCATCGACCAGGTACTGCACGCCTTTATTCTTGAGGGCCGAACCGGCAACGACCGGCACGAACTTGTTGGCGATGGTTTGGCGCCGAATGCCCGCTTTCAGCAGCTCAGGCCCGACCGGCTTTTCTTCGAGAACGGCCTCCGCGATTTCGTCGTCGAGATTTGAAATTTGCTCGACCAGATCGTTGTACGCCTTATCGACTTGATCGACATACTCTTTTGGAACATCGGCGAGCTCGTACGTCGATCCAAGCTGATCGCTGTCCGAATAAATGACCGCTTTCCTATTGATAACGTCGACCTGGCCTTTGAACTGATCTTCTTTGCCGAGCGGAAGCAGAACCGGCCAAGCGTTTGCTCCGAGTTTTTTACGCATGCTGTCGATCGACATCTTAAAGTCAGCACCGACGCGGTCCATTTTGTTGATGAACGCGATGCACGGGACATTGTATTTCGTCGCCTGCCGCCAAACCGTTTCCGATTGCGGCTGCACGCCCGCAACGGCGTCAAAAACCGCGATTGCACCGTCGAGCACTCGAAGTGAACGCTCCACTTCCGCCGTGAAGTCAACGTGGCCGGGCGTATCGATAATATTGATGCGCTGCTTGATTCCCTCGAAAATTTTGTAAACACCGGGTTCTTTGTTCTGCGTCCATGCACACGTCGTCGCCGCGGATGTAATAGTGATGCCCCGCTCGCGTTCCTGCTCCATCCAGTCGGTCACGGTCGTGCCTTCATGCACCTCGCCGATTTTGTGGATCATCCCGGTGTAAAATAGGACGCGCTCCGTCAACGTCGTCTTGCCGGCGTCAATGTGCGCGGCAATTCCGATGTTCCGCGTCCGCTCGAGCGGAAACTTGCGATCTGGCGAATTAGGATTCTTCGCCACACGTTTTTGTTCGAGCGTAGCAGGCATGATCGTCACCAGCGGAAATGCGCAAACGCGCGATTCGCTTGCGCCATTTTATGTGTGTCTTCGCGTTTTTTGATCGCGCTGCCCTGACCTGAAGCCGCGTCTTTGATCTCATGTGCCAGCGCATCGGCCATCGGCACGCTGCGGCGATTATCGGCGTATTGCACAATCCACCGCATGGCGAGCGAGATTTGGCGGGCCGGCGTCACTTCCATCGGCACTTGGTAAGTCGCGCCACCGACGCGGCGCGATTTCACTTCCAGACGCGGCCTGACGTTTTCCAGCGCTTTGTTTAAAACTTCGAGCGGATCGACCGAGTCAGAACCTTCACGCGATTTATCAATCGCAGTATAAACGATCCGTTCCGCCAGGGACTTCTTCCCCCGCTTCATCACGGTGGAAATGAGACGCGCGACCGCGGGGCTCCCGTATCGGGAATCGACGCGCTCCTCTTTTTTGTAAACTTTCCGACGCCGTGACATTGTCGATTTTCCTATCCAAAATTATTTCTTTTCTGCGCTTTCCTTCGCCGCGGCGGCTTGCTTGCCCCCGCCGCCACCTCCGCCAGCGCCCCCTTTCGGACGCTTCGCACCGTATTTCGATCGGCTGCGACGGCGACCGTCCACGCCAAGTGAGTCGAGCGTGCCGCGCACAATGTGGTAGCGCACACCCGGCAAATCTTTCACGCGCCCCCCGCGCACGAGCACGATGGAGTGCTCCTGGAGATTGTGCCCTTCGCCCGGAATGTAGGCAATCACTTCCTGGCCGTTCGTCAAGCGCACCTTCGCCACTTTGCGCAAGGCAGAATTCGGTTTCTTTGGCGTGCGCGTCATCACCTGGACGCATACGCCGCGCCGCTGGGGGCAATCGGTCAGCGCCGGCGACTTCGATTTCACCGACACTTTGCGACGTCCTTTTCGAATTAGCTGGTTAATCGTGGGCATTTTTTTAACAACACGCCGCCCGAGGTTGTAATCCGGGCGACAAAAAACCCGCTCAGGCCGCGTAATAAACTCCTCACGCGCCTGTGCGGTGAATGCGGAATATAGAGGGCAAACCGCGCCCTGCAAAGAATATTTTGACCGCAGATTTGTCATTTCGTTCTCTGTCGAGGAATTTCTCATTTCGAATCCGAAAATGTTCGAACTCCTCGCACAAGACCGACAAACAAAAGCGCGGCGCGGTCGCTTAACGATGGCGCATGGGGTGATTGAAACGCCGGCATTTATCCCTGTAGGAACGCAAGGCAGCGTGAAAGGGGTGAGTCCGCGCGAGCTGCGCGAGCTCGACGCCCAGATCATTCTTGGGAATGCGTATCATCTGTTCGTTAGGCCGGGCCTGGATGTGATCCGGCATTTCGGTGGACTTCACCGCTTCATGAAGTGGAACGGACCGATCCTGACCGACAGCGGCGGTTACCAGATTTTTTCGCTCGCCAGATTGCGCAAAATTACCGAGGAGGGCGTGCATTTTCAGAATCACATTGATGGAACGCCCACGCTCATCAGCCCTGAAATCGCGATGGAGATTCAAATAACACTCTCCAGCGACATCGCGATGGTGCTCGACGAATGCGCTCCGTATTCGTGTAACTACGATTACGCGGCGCGCAGCGCGGAAATGACGGCCCGCTGGGCGGCAAGATGCAAAAAAACTGTAGAGGCGCGTGTCTCACGCGCATTTAGTGACAATGCGGCTGAGACAGCCACCCCTACCGCCCGGCAGCGTGTTTTCGGCATTGTTCAAGGCGCGACGTTTGATGATCTGCGTAAATCAAGCGCGCAGACGATTGTCGATCTTAATTTCGACGGCTACGCGATTGGCGGAGTGAGCGTCGGCGAGCCCGAGGAGGAAATGATGCGCGCAGTTGAGTCGGCCGAGCCGTGTTTGCCCAAACGAAAACCACGTTACGCGATGGGCCTCGGCACGCCGCCTCAATTGCTGGAAATGGTCGCGCGGGG